>USHA01000050.1 GCA_900554325.1 uncultured Collinsella sp. | reverse complement strand
CCGTACCGGCTACCACCCGTTTTTGCTGGACATATGTTGCGTAAATCGTTTTGTCGCAGCCTTCTGTGCACTCGAATTTCGGAAGTGCGGGAAAAAACGCGAACCTCCTGAGCACACCGCCTTTTTAGACTCTCACGACCTGCGGTTTTGTTGTAAAACAAGCCGGTCTGGTCGGCGAATCCCGATTTTTCCCCGCACTTCCGAAAACAGCGGTTCAGCAGCGTCAAAAAATGCCCTCAAAATCGAGAGTTAATGAACAGATGTAGCCGTTCGCCGCAAATTACCGTCCGTTTATAGAACCCACCCCCAGCGTGCAGTCCCCTTACGGTTGAATAAATACACATCTATGGAATTACGTAAGAGAGGACTGTTCCTATGAGCTACAAGACCGTTTGTGTTGCCGGCGGCGGCGTGTTAGGAAGCCAGATTGCCTTTCAGGCTGCCTACTGCGGCTTTGATGTAACGATTTGGCTGCGCAGCGAGGGCAGCATCGGCCGCACCCAGCCCAAGATCGATCATGTGCGCGAGGAGTACATCGCGGCAATCGAGGGTATGGCGGACGGTACGGGCGAGTGGTGTGCCGGTATCGCCGATAGCGACCAGACCTTCGACAGGGAGGCGGCGCTCGCCGCCGTTGAGCGTGCCTACTCCACACTCAAGCTGGAGCTCGACCTCGCCAAGGCCGTTGCCGACGCCGACTTGGTCATCGAGTCTATGGCCGAGGACACCCAGGCAAAGATCGACTTCTACAAGAAGCTCGCCCCGGTCCTCCCGCAAAAGACCGTCGTCGTAACGAACTCCTCTACGCTGCTGCCGAGCACCTTTGCCAAGTACACCGGCCGCCCCGAGAAGTACCTGTCGCTGCACTTTGCCAACTCCATCTGGAAGAACAACATGACCGAGGTCATGGCCCAGGACCAGACCGACAAGCGCTATTTCGACGAGCTCGTCGACTTCGCCAACGACATTCGCATGCTGGCACTTCCCGTCAACAAGGAAAAGAACGGTTACCTGCTCAACTCTATGCTGGTGCCGTGGCTGCTCTCGGGTCTTGACCTGTATGTCTCGGGCGTCAGCGACCCCAAGAGTATCGACCTCGCATGGACGCGCGGCACTGGCGCTCCCAAAGGTCCGTTCCGCGTGTTCGACACGGTGGGCATCCAGACGGCCTACAACATCGTTATGCAGTATCAGAAGGTCCCGGGCCTGGTGAGCCCGCTGCTCAAAAAGATGATGATGCCCTACAACTTTAAGGCTATGGCGTCCGTCCTCAAGAAAATGCTCGACGAAGGCAAGCTGGGCGAAAGCTCGGGCGAGGGCTTCTTCAAGTACTAACAATGATCCCTCGGGGACGGAGGAAAACGGATCATTTTTGGTCGCCAGCAGTGAGAAGATGGACCCAGAAATAGAAAGGAGTGGCAATGGGCCGGCTCGGGCTTTGAGGACAAGTTACTGCAGGCCCAGGGCGATTTTTCGCTCAACGCGGGTCAGCACAGCGTGACGTATCTGCCGAGTTTTGACACGGCAACGACTGGTCGCTACCAGGTGCTGCTGTACGACAACAACTTTGGTGCGGCCGAAAGCTATCCCAAGTTCGACTGGGGTCAGCTGGGCGCCGCGGTGGTGACCGACTACAACAAGGGCACGCATTCGTTTGGGCGCATCTTTACAGTGGACGAGGCGGCCCGCACCTACGAGCTCGAAGACCAGATCGCGGTGCCGCTCTCGGGTTACGTCAGCAGTGCGCAGCGCGTCGGCGATTCAAATAGCATGCTCGTGGCATCGGGCCAGGCCAAGACCTTTACCGAGTACGACCGGTACGGTCGTTCCATCACCAGCTACGAGATGGAAGCCGAGAAGTACATCTATCGCGTGTGTAAGTACGAGCTGTAGGGCCGCGCTTAGGTTTGACCAATGGAGTATGAAAACACGCCGTTCGCCGATGTCCCCTCCGCGAGTGGCAGCCATATGGTTTGATATCAGAAACATATAGTTGTCGCCAGCCTGCTGGCGACGTTCCCCCTGATATCGGAGGTTCCAGGTATGTTTCGCGCTCCGTTAAACAACTATCGGTTGGGCTAACATGGGTCGCCGTGCTATTTCGATAACCATTGCAGTGGTCTGCCTGGCTGTGCTCCTGGGCGCTACAGGGCTGTTTGCTATAAGCCGAGAAACGTCCTATATGCAGGAATGCGCTTCCGAAGGGTTTGCCATTGATGGTTACTATCGGGATGACAAAACGAGTCTGGAAATCCTGGCCTTTCTTGAGGAGGATGGCTGTCGATGGCAGCTGGTCGACCAAGACGGAATCTGCACAGACGGGCAGTTCAAGCGTACGGATGACCCCAACATCCTGATATTAAAGAAGGGAAACGGCGAAGAATTCGGTACGGTTCACGTGGCGTATATGTCGCGCCGACGCGAGCAGGGCCAGCTCTATCTATTTAGAGATAGCAAAGTGACCCGATTTTATCTGGTGAGCACCAAACCTGCGTTTACGGTGGAGTCGGGCGATGTCGATCTGGACAGTTGATTCACGGCAATAAAACAGCGAGCGGGGCGCGGGCGCGAACTGCACCCCACTATTTGCCCGTGTCCGTATCGCTTCTGCGCCTCGTCGTAACTTGCGTCTGTGCGAGCATTCATCCCGCGCCGGCATCACTTCACGTCATACTCCACGCGATCGAGCTCGGGCACATTGAGGTCGATGAGCTTGCGAGCGACGTGGCGGTCGTGTACCCCGAGCGCCTCGCTTGTCGTCACATGGGCGACAATCTCGCGCTCGACAATACCCTCTTCCTCGCCTTCGGTGGCCGAGGTCTCGACGGCGACGGTGTAGTCCTTAAAGCCCGGCAGCACCGCGGCAAGCTCGCGCGTGGTTTCGGTGACGCCGTAGCCGTCCTGCACGCCGGCCTGCGCCGAGCCAATAGACCCCGCCGTCATAACGATGCAGGGGATGGCAAAGACTACCGTGCCCACAATGATGCGGCGGCGCACCTTGCGCGATAGCTCGTCGACCTCGGCTTTTTCCTCGGCGGTCACAATGCCGTCGCCGTTGAGGTCGCGCTTGAGCGGTACACGTAAAAGAAGCAATACGGCTTCGGCAGCCAGTGCGATAAAGACCACGTTGATGCCAAACTCGTAAAGCGCCGAGAGAAACAGTGACCCGCTTGCGATGGCGATGCCGTAGCCCGCCGCACACAGGGGCGGCATGAGCGCGGTCGCCACGGCCACGCCGGCGATGAGCGTGGCGGGTTCCTGGTCGCGCGAGTTGCCCAGACCACCCGCAAAGCCGCCCGCGAGCGCGACGGCAAGGTCCCACACGGTGGGCGTCGAGTTGTCGATGATGGCGGCCGTGGTGGCGCCAAGGGGCGAGAGCTTAAAGTACAACGTGGATGTGACCAGGCAAAAGACCATCTGCAGCGCGAGGCCGGCAATGGCCTCGACGGTAATCTCACGGTCGAGCGTGGCGATGCCATATGCCATGGCAAGGACCGAGCCCATGAGCGGGCAGATGAGCATGGCGCCCACGATAGCAATGTCCGAGTCGATGTCGAGGCCAATGCTCGCGATAAGCATCGCGATGATGAGGATGCATAAGTGCGAGCCAGTCAGCCGCGCCCCGTTTACAAAGCGCTTGCGAATCACGTGATAGGGCGCGCGTCCCTCGCGAATGTTGAATGCCTGCTTTAGAAAGCGGCTTGCGTTCTCCATGGCCTCGCTGTGAGCGGGGCGGATGCCATGGCGCCGATGATGGCGCTCACGCAGTCGCTTGAGCTGTTGTTTGTCGAGTTCCATGTCCACCTCGTATTGCCGCAGGAACGCGGGTGCGTTCGCAGCATGTACTCTACACCGTGACGGGCGGGGCGGTCATCTTGACATGGAACTTAGGCGAGCAGGCAAAGGAAGACAGGCCACATGCGAGTGCTGCTGAGGGTTTCGGCAGATACAAAAAAAGCGCGGGGCCGGATAGTCACCGACCCCGCGCTCTGTGCGGTTACGTTGTTGTTGGGTTTATCCCAGCAGGCTCAAGCCCACGGAGACAAACGCCAGGATAACGCCGACGATGGACTCGCCGCCCAGCAGGCCGCTGGCAACGACCAGGCCCTGCTCCTGGAAGGCGGCATCCTTGGCGGCCTTCTCCTCGTCCGAAAGACCGGCCTCGGCGTCGCGGTGAGCGGCCCACTTGTCGTAGGCGAGCTTAACGCAGGAGCCCAGGAAAGCCGTGAGCGACATATAGAACGGCAGGTACACGCCCAGGCCGATCATCATGGCCGGAATGCCGAGCCAGTACATGACGATGCCGGCGATAAAGCCGCCTGCGAACCACGGCACGCTCGGGATGCCCGAGACCATGGTGGCGACCACGCTTGCCTGTGCGGCCACAAAACTCTTGTCGGGGCCAAAGGCGTCCGGACCATAGGCGGTGACGAGCGCGACCATGACGGCGGCGGCGACCAGGGCGCCCACGATGCCGCCAATGGCCTGGCCGACCCACTGCGCGCGCGGGTTGGTGCCCAGCACGGCGCCGGCTTTGAAGTCGTTCATGACGTCGCCCGCAAGGCCGCACGCCACGGCCACGATGCCGGCGATAAAGAACAGCTTGACCTGAGCGAGCTGCGCGAAGGCGGCAACGATGAGCATGACGATGAGGCCGAAGATCTCCATGGGGTCGATGCCCGTCTGGCCGCAGCTCTGCGCGCTCATGATGGTGGTGACAAAGGTGAACAGCGTGACGATGACGGCCGGAACGGGGCCAAGGTCGAGCACGATGGCGATGATCACGGCGATGGCGGCAGCGCCCAGGCCGATGATACCGGCGTCGAGTTTAAGGGAGCCCGAGATGAGCGACTGCTCGTCGGTGTCGGTGGAGCTGTCGGCGGCGAGGCCGCGGACGATACCGGCGACCTGCGGCAGGATGTCCTTGAGGACGACGGCGACGCCAAAGCCCATCATGAGGCCCATACCCAGGGACTTGACGATACCCTGCGCGGTCACAACATCGAACAGACCGGCAGCGGTTCCGCCGACAATGATGCCAAAATTGCCCAGCAGCGCGCCGGCAAACCAGAACGCGACCGGGGCGAAGCCCACGAGGAAGCCGACGGAGAGCAGCATGGGCGAGTTGTAGATGGCAAAGGTCACGCCGGGGATGTTGAGCGTGCACAGCATACTGGGCACAATGCCCAGAGCATCGCGCAGCACGCTGTAGATGCCGGCGATGGCCATGGAGCCAAAGAGCTGCTTGCCGGTCTTGCCGCCGGCCTCGGTGGCGCGCAGGGTCTGAGCTGCGGCGTTGCCGGTGGGGAACTCGAGCGCGGCGTCCACGATAAAGTGACGGTGGATGAGCGCTGTCGCCAGAAGGCCCAAGATGGTGCCGGCGAGTGCCACGATAAACATGTCGAGCCAACTGATCTGGTCGGCATAGCCCAGCATCCAGGCGCCCGGGATGGTAAACGCCAGACCGCCAGCGACCATGGCGCCTGCGGACATGATGGTGTGGGTGACGTTGGCCTCGTTGAGGCTGGCGTTGCCCATGAGCTTCAGGAAGAACAGCGAAATGACGGCAGCGAAAATGATCGGCCAGGGGAGGGCGCCCATCTTGAGGGCGGTGTAGGCCGAGCTTGCCGTGATGATCACGCAGCCAAGGACGCCGATGACGACGCCGCGCAGCGTGAGTTGCCCGCGCATCGAAGCGCGGTTCGAGGGATTGCTCATATAAAACTCCTTTGCGTATATCCGCTTCCCCCGGGAGCGCCGTTACGGATACGGCGCGGGAAGTCGGGTTACCAAGGGCCGCCGCGTGAGCTCGCAAACGACCGCGCACCAGTATAGCCGCAAGCTAGTCATTTTGGGATGACTGGTTTAGGTAGGCGATATACTGCTGGGCAGACGAAAGGAGCGCCGACGATGCTTAATGGGTGCGCATATATATTGACGGTCGACGTGGGCAACACGTTCATTCGCTTTGGCCTGTTTGCAGAGGATTCGGCCGCGGCGCAGGAATGTCCGCTTGCGACGTGCGAGATCACCACGCCGTCGAGCATCACGGCAGACGAGGCGCGCATGCGTCTCGTGCAGGTCATGGCCGCACTGGCGGCCGATGCGGGCATGCCGGGCGCGCTTGTGTCCACGGCTGCTGTGCTGAGCTGCGTGGTCCCGGCGCTCGAGCGCCCGTGGAAGGCGGCACTTTCCCGTACCTGCACGGGGCGCGTGCTCACGGTGGGGCCGGGACTTAAGACCGGCATGCCCGTGCACTACGATGACCCGGCCGAGATCGGTCCCGACCGCATCGCCGACGCCGTGGCTGCCCGCGCCGTCTACGGCTCGCCGTGCATTGTGATCGACCTGGGCACGACGACCAATATCGAGGTCATCGACGCACACGGCACCTTTGTCGGCGGCGTTATCGCGCCGGGGCTGGCGCTCGGCGCCCGTTCGCTCTCGGCCGCTGCGGCGCGCCTGCCTCAAGTTGAGCCCTCGGCGCCGACACACGTCATCGGCCGTAACACGCGTGAGGCCATGCGCTCGGGCGTGGTTCTGGGCGAGGTGGCACGCATCGACGGCATGCTCGACATGGTGCTCGCCGAGATGCGTGCGACCAAGGCCGCGGGGGAGGGCGATGTGCCCATCGTCATTACCGGCGACGATGCCGAGGCGCTTGCGGCGCTGGTCGGCCATAGCCTGACGGTCGACGATGCGCTGACGCTGCGGGGCCTCGCCGAGCTCTACCACATCAACCAAAAGCCCCGCCGCGCGTAGCGATGGGGGCAATGGGACAAAAACGTCTCCACCTTCCACCTGCTACAATGGGTCAAACTATTGCGATTTCGGAGGTGTCTGTCATGTCGGACGATCTTCATCAAACTTCGTCAGGCAAGCGCCTGGACGTCATTAGCTGGGACGAGTTCTTTATGAGCGTGGCCATCGCCGCGCAGCGCCGCAGCAAGGACCCCAACACGCAGGTGGGTGCGTGCATCGCCAACACCAACCATCGCATCCTTTCGGTGGGCTACAACGGTACACCCTCGGCGCTCAACGACGACTTTTTCCCGTGGGGTACGAGCGACGACCCGCTGCAGGACAAGCACAACTACGTGGTCCATGCCGAGGCCAACGCCGTGCTCAACTACCGTGGCTCGCTCAAGGACCTCGAGGGTTCCACGGTCTACGTCACGCTGTTCCCGTGCCACGACTGCGCCAAGATTTTGGCTCAGGTGGGCGTGGGCGAGGTCGTCTACCTGGACAACAAGTACGCCGACACCGATGACGGACGCATCAGCCGCCGCATCCTCGACTCCTGTGGCATCAGCTACCGCCAGGTTATCGTCGATGTTCACATCGGCACCGAGGGGCGGGCTCAGCAGTAGCGCGTGGCAACGCCAGCTGGCAACAAAAGGCAGCCAAAAGAGCCCCGTCCCAAATTGACTACTCGTGAAAGTCGCGTCTGCGCGCATGGACGGCTCGTGAGCGGGTACACGGCTGTAGTAACATAGCTCTGTCCGCGGGCGCGCCCGCGTTATTGTGAGAAAGGAGCCCCTGTGGCTATTAACGAAGAGCTGCTTAAGAAGGTTCTTGAAGAGATTCGCCCCAACCTACAGGCCGACGGCGGCGACATGGAGTATATAGGCGTTGATGACGAGGGCGTCGTCAAGCTGGAGCTTCAGGGCGCCTGTGCCGGTTGTCCCATGAGCGCCCTGACGCTTTCCATGGGCATCGAGCGTATCCTCAAGGAGCACGTGCCCGGCGTTACGCGTGTCGAGCAGGTCAATGCCTCCGGCGAGACCGATGACCTGTACGACGAGTACGCGCCGTTCTAAGATGCGAAAGCTGCGGACGGCATACTCCGCATAGACGTTACGCCCAAATATGCGGCTGCGAGCGCAAGGCCCGCGGCCGCATTTGTATGTAGGGAGTAGGAGGGTCGACATGCTCAACGACTTCTACCATATGCTTGATCCCGTCGCGATCTCGGCGGGCCCCATCACCATCTACTGGTACGGCCTGGCCTACGTGGTCGGCGCCCTGCTCACGGCGGTCGTCATGTACCGCACGCAGCGTCGCTGGGGTTTTGACATCACGATTGACGACCTGACGAGTGTCGTGGTCGGCGTGGTCTTTGGCCTCATTATCGGTGCGCGCCTGTTCTACGTCGTCTTTTACGGTGATGGCTACTACTGGGCGCACCCGCTCGAGATCTTTGCCACCAACGAGGGCGGCATGAGCTTCCATGGCGGTTTGGTGGGCGGCATTATCGGCGGCATCATCGTGTGCCGCATGTATAAGCTCGACGCCTGGACTTTGGCAGACCTTGCCGTCATCGGCGCGCCGCTGGCCTTGTGCCTGGGACGTTGCGCCAACTTCGTGAACGGAGAGCTGTGGGGCAAGCCGACCGATCTGCCCTGGGGCGTGGTCTTCGGTGGCACCGCGGGCGATATGCCGCGTCACCCCTCCCAGCTCTACGAGGCATTTCTTGAGGGCATCGTGCTCTTTTGCATTCTGCAGGTGCTCAGCCGCAAAAAGCCGCTGCTGCCCCAGGGTACGTTTATGGGCGTGTTCGTGATGGGGTACGGCATCGTCCGCTTTCTCGTTGAGTTCGTGCGCGTGCCCGATGCCCAGCTGGGTTATCTGCTGGGCGGCGTTATCACCATGGGCCAGTTGCTGAGCTTGCCGCTCGTGATCGCCGGCCTGGCGCTCATCATCTTCGCCCGACACCGCAATCAGCCCCAGCGCGTCTACCTGGACGCCTAACCACCAAAACCACCACAAAGGGGACAGGCACCTTTGTGGTGGTCTTGCCGAGTTTGATAGGTTTCTAGAAAGGCTTTCGGACTGTGAAGGATTCCGACCTCTCCACAACGGCTGCGCGCGACGCTGCCCGCATCGTCTGGTTTAAGCGCTATCCCGCCAAGCAGACGCTCATCGCATTTTTGCTCGCGCTGTTGGCGACCACGGCGTTTTCCATCGATCCCGCCCCGGTGTCGAGCAACGCGGTCTTGGCGATTGACCCCAAAGCCTCGGGCATGCTGTACGTGTGCTACGAGGTGCTCCTCTCGTTTGCCGGCCATACCGACGCGGTCATGCTGCTTGCGCTTGCCTGCCTGCTTACGCTGCCGTTTCGCTACGTATTCTTTGGCCGCGGCGACGCTTGGCGTCCCTCGGTGATCCTTCCGTCGCTGTTCTTTGCCGTCTGCATGGTGTTTGGCCGCAGCTACGACCTCACCGATTCGGCCGAGATCGTGCTCGGCGACAAGGCCCGCATTATCTGTGCCTGGATAGGCGGTGCGGGCTGGATGCTCTTGGCGGTCGTTGCCTTCTACCTGGCTTTTGAGTGTCTAGATTGGTTGAGCTCTCGGCGCATTCCGTTTTCCGAAGCGCACTTTGGCCGCGTATGGCGTGTGGCTCACGCCGTGCTCTCGGTCCATCCCTTTGCCGGGCCCTTCCTGGTGCTTATGGTCGCCTGGGCGCCCACGCTCATCGCTTCGCTGCCCGGCCTTTTTATGGGAGATACGGGTGCGCAGATTCGCCAGTGGTTCAACTACCCCAACGGCACGAGTGACTACCTGCGTCTGCTCAATCCCAATGTGTTGCTCAACGGACATCATCCCGTGGTGCACACGGCTATCATCGGTTCGTGCGTCCAGCTGGGGCTTTCACTGTTCAACAGCGCCAACGCAGGTCTTGCCATCTACACCTGCGCTCAGTTCGTCATTACGGCCGCCTGCATGGCCTATTCCATCTCGTCGCTGCGCAAGCTGGGCGTGAGCCTGCCGGTCCGCGGCGTGATCTTGCTGTTCTTTGTGTTTATGCCGATGTTCTCTAACTACGCGGCGTTGCTCACCAAAGACGTGCTCTTTGCCGACGCGTTCTTGGTGCTGCTGGTACAGACCGTCAAGCTCGTGGCATGTGGCTTGCCCCGTCGTGATGCCAATGTCGAGCGAACGGGCGAGAAAGCCCCCGTGCTCTTTGCGCGCCACGACTGGCTGCTGCTTGCTCTGGGCGCCATGGGCTCCACGTTTCTGCGTAACGGCGGCCTGGTGTTTCCCCTGGCGGCATGCGTAATCGCGGCGGCGCTTTGCGCATGGGACGTGCATGTGGCTCGTCGTGCAGCCAAGCAGGCTGGTGCTGCGCCTTCGGGCGCCACCCCGCGTTTCCGCTGGGTGGGAGTTCTTGCGGTGCTTGCGCTCTGCCTTGCCTCTAATATGTACTTCACCAAGGTCTTTATGCCGGTGCACGACATCACGCCTGGTTCCAAGCGCGAAATCCTCTCGATTCCGTTCCAGCAGACGGCTCGTTTTGTCCAAAAGCACGACGGCCTCAACTCGGGCGTCAACCCCACGGTTAAGGAGGACGGCACCATCGTGGAGGCTCCTTGCGACGGCTTGGTGACCGACGAAGAGCGTGCCGTGATCGACCGTGTGCTCAAGTACGAGAATCTGGGGCGCCGTTACAACCCGGATAAGTCGGACGCCGTCAAAAATTGCTTTAACGAGTACGCCTCGCAGGAGGACATCAAGGCTTATTTTGAGGTGTGGGCCCAGATGTTCAAAAAGGATCCCGAGTGCTATATCTCGGCGCTCATCAATAACTACTACGGCTACTTTTATCCGAGCGCCCGCGATGCGTGGGTCTACAGCACGGCGCGCAGTGCCGAGATTATGGCGAAGCCCGATAACCTCAAGTACTTTGACTTCCATCCGGTCGATAGCAAGGTCGTGCGCTGGTGCGACCACCTGATCAACCTGTATCGCGTGGCGGTGCAGCGCATCCCGTTTATCTCGCTCACCATGAGCTCGGCCACCTATGTGTGGATCATGATCGCCGTGGTGGTCTATCTGCTACGTCGTCATTCGTGGCGCGGGCTGGCCATTTGGGTGCCGCTGCTGGGCGTGCTCGCCGTGTGCCTGATCGGTCCCTGCAATGGCTCGACCTACATGCGCTACCTGTATCCGGTCATCGCCTGCATGCCCTTTGCCATCGGCGCCACCATCACCCGCAGCGACCTCCTCTGGTCCTAATTTGGTGCATTGGGGTCAGGTTGCTTTGCACCAAAGGGTGGCATCATCACGACGCCTTCATTTTGGGGTTTATCTCGCAGGCCAGTAGGTATATCATAACGACGTTTGTTTATATTGCCCGAGCATCTGCGCTGGGCTTTAGGTCGAAACCGATAGGAGACACGTATGTCCGGACACTCTAAGTGGGCCACAACCAAGCATCGTAAGGGCGCGCAGGACGCCAAGCGTTCCGCCCTCTTCTCCAAGCTGAGCCGCAACATCACCGTTGCTGCCCGTCTCGGCGGTGACCCGCTGCCCGAGAACAACGCCAGCCTCGCCGCTGCCGTTGCTAAGGCCAAGGCTCAGTCCATGCCCAAGGACAAGATCAAGTCCGCTATCGACAAGGCCTTCGGTTCGGGTGCCGATGCCGCCGTCTACGAGAACATCGTGTACGAGGGCTACGGTCCCGCCGGTGTCGCCGTCTACGTCGACTGCCTGACCGACAACCGCAACCGTACCGCTGCTGATGTCCGTTCCGCCTTCTCCCACGCTGGTGGCAACCTGGGCACCTCCGGCTCCGTCGCCTTCCAGTTTGAGCGCAAGGGCCAGATCGTCGTCGCCAAGGAGATCCTGGACGAGAACGCCAAGAAGGAGACCATGATCGCCAACGGTGCTGCCGGTGACGAGGATGAGTTCATGATGGCCATCGCCGAGGCCGGCGGCGAGGACTACGAGGACGCCGGCGAGGAGTGGATCGTCTGGACTACTGCCAACGAGGTCATGGCTGTCTCCAAGGCGCTCGAGGAGCAGGGCGTCCAGGTCAAGGGCTCCGAGACCACCATGGTCCCGACCACCCCGACCGAGGTCTCCGGCGCCGACGCCAAGAAGGTTCAGCGCCTCATCGACCGTCTTGAGGAGCTCGACGACGTCCAGGATGTTTACAGCACCATGGACATGACCGACGAGGTCATCGCTGCCCTCGAGGAGGAGTAGCGCCCGCACGGGTTAAGCCGTGCATATCTGGGCATAATGAAGCGAGCATGCAAGCCTCGTGGAATAGATGAGCCGGATCCGCGTGCGTAGAGCACCGGACCCGGCTCTTTTATAATGATGCGAACCGTTTTGCATTTCGAGAGCCGAGATTTGAAGGGAGCGCCGCGTGCGCGTACTCAAACGAGCCCTAGCGATCGTGTATCTTGCCGCCACCATCGTGGCGCTGGGTACGCTTGTCTGCCAGTTTTGGGGGCCGTATACGTATCGCTTTATGCTGCTGATGCGCGACCCCATGCCGCGCGTCGTCGTTACGGTGTGCGCCGCTATCGTGGCGCTTGGCGTGCTCATCGGTTTTTTCCGCCTGATGTTCGCGCGTCGCGAGCCGTCCTGCGTGCATCCGGCGGGGGAGCGCAATATCGAGGTCACGCTCGCAGCGCTTTCCTCGTGCGCCCGTGCCGCGGCAGAGTGCGATGATCGCGTGATGGTTGAGCATATCGAGGCACGCGTTCAAGGTTCCGACGAGTCGCGCGTTCGTTTTAAGGTCGAGGCCATCGCGCTCGATGACAAGGACGTTGCCGCTCTTGCCACCTCGATGCAGCAGCGCATCGAGAAGGCCTGCGACACCATGCTCGGCACGCCGGGCACGACCGCGCGCGTCCGTTTTTTGCCGTCCAAGACTACCGTCCAGACCGTGGAGGTTTCCGGTGAGTGATACCAATCAAGACAAGACCGCCCGTACGCCGCGCTTGACGATCGACCAGAACGCTACGCCGGCAGGCGAGTCCGCCGACACCAAGCCCGAGGCCGGCGAGCAGCACGACAGCGCCGCCAACGACTTTGACGAGGCCATGGGTCTCATCAAAGGTACGGGCGCTGCTATCTGGAGCTACGCCGTGCGCCACCCCAACACTACGCTCGGCGCCTTGGCAGGCTTTATCCTCGCCGTGCTGGTACTTACGTTGGGCCTGTGGGACACGCTCGTCATCGCATTCTTTGTGCTGATCGGCGCCGTAATCGGCCAGATCCGCGACGGCGAGAACGGTATCGTCAACTTCTTCGGCCGTCTGTTTAGCGGCCGCTAATATGTATTCGACTGTCGCATCCGCGGCAGGCATAAGGAGGAACCATGGCTTTTAATACGAAGGTCGATGTAGCCGATACCGAGCTCGAGGAGAACGAGGCGGTCGTCGCCGAAGCTGAGGATGTAGAATTCGAAGGTCAGTCCCTCGCCGAGACAGAGGCAGAGTCCGATGCGGACGAGGACGACGAGGAAACGGACGAGTCCGAGGACTCGCTGACCTATTCCAACGGCGTGATCGAGAAGATCGTTGCCATGGCCACCCGCGAGGTTCCGCACGTTCTGGGCATGAAGGGTAACCTCATGCACTTTGTGCAGGAGCAGTTTGGTGCCGAGAATCTGACCAAGGGCGTGACGGTCGAGGTCACCGATGACAATCGCGTGGTCGTCAACATCTCCGTCATCATCGAGTACGGCGCCTATGCGCCCGCGATCTTCGACGATGTTAAGGCACGTGTCACCGAGCGCCTTGCCGCGATGACCGGCCTTGAGGTGGCGGGCGTCAACCTGCGCATCGAGGATGTCATCACCCCCGAGGAGTACGAGCACCGCACCAGCCAGCACGAATAACCTTCCAAAAAGGGATGTTTGTTTTGGCAGGTTTTATCTGCGAAAACGTCAAACGGCCGACAGCGCAAGCAAAAGCGCGGTCGACCGTTTTCTATATAGCCTCGATCTAGTCATACCGCTCGTCTAACTAAGGGTTGCAATCTTCGCGTTCCGCGTTACCCTAATGGGCGCATTGTTTCCAAATTGTTAACGAGGGGTTGCCGTAATGGCCGACGAACACGAGACCGAAAGCAAGGCATGGGCGATTGAAGCCGCTGCGGCAGAGGCGGCGTCGCGTGCCGCCGAGGAGGTGCATCGTCCTCCGGTGGTGCCGATGGAGCGCGTCGTCGGTCGCGAGGATATCGAACGTGGCGAGCGCGCCGGCCGCAAGCGCAGTCAGGAGCCAGGCTTTCCGCGCTTTTTTGCCGAGCTCAATCTGGGCCTGATCCTCACGGCCTTTGCCATCGTGGCTTTCAAAACGCCCAATCACTTTGCCTTCGGCGGCACCTCGGGCGTGTCGGTCATTCTTTCCACGCTGTTCCCGACTCTGCCCGTCGGCGTATTTATGTGGATTATCAACGCGGTCCTGGTCATCCTGGGTTTTATCTTTTTGGAGCGCAAGGCAATCCTTTGGAGCGTCTTTGCCTCGTTTGCGCTTTCGGCCTACGTCTCGCTGTTTGAGCTCTTCATTCCGACGGATGTTTCGATGACGGGCGATATGTGGCTCGACCTGTGTTTTGCCGTCATCTTGCCGGCGCTGGGCAGTGCCATTGTCTTTGACATTGGCGCCTCGACGGGCGGCACCGACATCCTTGCCATGATCCTCAAGCGTCGCACGACGCTTGAGATCGGCCGTGCCCTGTTGCTGGTCGATATCGGCATCGTGACCATCGCGGCTTTCCTGTATGGCCCGCGCGTCGGCCTGTACTGTGTGCTTGGTCTGTTTGCCAAGACGCTCGTCGTCGATAAGGCCATCGAGAGCATCCACCTGCGCAAGGTCTGTACGATTATTTGCGCCGAACCGCGCAAAGTCGAGGAGTTTATCGTCAAGCATCTCAACCGCACGGCAACGATCAGCCGTGGCTACGGCGCCTTCTCGGGCAAGTGCGTCACGGTGATCATGAGCGTGCTGAGCCGTCGCGAGGCAGTGCAGCTGCGCCGCTATACCCGCGATATCGATCCGGATGCGTTTATCACGATCGTTGACAGCTCCGAGATCGTGGGCAAGGGCTTCCGCGGCACGAACTAGCGCGGATATACCCTTCGAATCATTGAATAAAGCCGCCTACGTTGCAAATCGGTCATCTTGGGGTATTTGTCCCCACATTGGGCGATAATGTTGCCAAAGACATCGTTTGCGATCCAGGTGATTCGCTCTAGATACGAAGGGATGATTTCGATGTTCTGTTCGCAGTGTGGCGCCCCCATGGGCGATAACGACAAGTTCTGTGGCGTGTGCGGTGCCCCTAATACCGAGGCCAAGGCCACCGGCCCCGCTCCGCAAGCTCAACCTCAGCCGCAGGGTCAGCCGTTTGCCCAGCCCCAGCCGCAGCCGTTCGTTGCGCCCCAGCCGGCTATGAACGTGCCCAAGGGCTGCATGGCTCAGGCCTTCAACGACATGATTAAGGTTCCCGGCGCCCTGGTTCGCGTATGCCAGATTGCCTTTTTGCCGGCGCTGATCTGCGTCGTGTCGGTGCTGGTGCTGTTTATCCCCGTTATCGGTGGCATCGCGGCGGCCATTGGCTTTTTGCTCGCTTACGTGGCAAGCGTGTGCGGCGCTGGCTTTGCTATCGAGTGGGGTCGCGACCTGTCGCTCAAGGACGATAACGGCATGGAGCGTCCGCTGCTGCGCTCGACCTCCTTTGGGCTGGGCATCTTCTCGTCTGTCATTACGAACGTGCTCGGGTTCGTGGCCATTATTCCGGTGATTGGCGTGGTGTTCTCGGTGCTTGAGAGCGCTGTGATCGGTGCCGTTGGTTCGTACTATTACTTCGGTTCGAGCGGCCTCGAGGGCGCACTCATCGGGTCGATGGGTCTGCTTGTCTTTGCCATGATCGTATCGGCGGTGTTGGGCATTTTCTTTGGCTCTGTTAGACCAACATTGACATATAGGTGATGCCACGGTGGTATAATAG
>USHA01000049.1 GCA_900554325.1 uncultured Collinsella sp. | reverse complement strand
GGGCTCTCAATGTTTTTATGTCCTGCTCATATCGTCTCTGCCGGCAGTTGGGGACATTCCTTGTGCTAGCGTTGCATCGAGTGCTTGGGAAACCGCGACCCGGTTTTTGGCCGAATAGCGGGTCGCATTTTCCGGATGGGGTGGGTTACGGAAAGTGCGACCCGGAATATTGCTCTGAAACGGGATGCGGTTTCCCTGATGCGCCTCAAACGGAAAGCGCATCCCATTCCGGAGCTCCAAAACGGGACGCGCTTTCCGCGCGGAAGAATTGTCGCAGCTGCGTTAAGCAGTGTCGCTCGTTACTCGCCCAGCACCAGCGCTGCGAGCTCGTCCTGGGTGTCCACCACGTAGTCGGCGCCGGCGGCCTCCAACTCTGCGCGGCCGCGAAAGCCCCAGCTGACGCCCGCACTCTTAAGGCCGGCGTTGTGACCGGTCAGGATATCGACATTGGAATCGCCCACATAGAGCGTGGTCGCCGGGTCGGCGCCCAGCTCTTCCATCACATGCAGCGTAACAGGCGCCTCGGGCTTGGGCGGAAACGCATCGACACGGCCCTGTACCAGCGCAAAGCGCTCGGAACCAAAATACTTCTCGATAAGCGGAGCCGCCGAGACGTGGTCCTTGTTAGTGAGCACGGCAAGCTGAACGCCCGCGGCGCGCAAGCGGTCGAGCGTCTCGATCGTGCCGGCATAGGGAGCGGTGTGGTCTTCCTTGTGCTCGCCGTAGTAAGCCCTAAACTCGGCAAGCGTCTGCTCAAACATGCGGCCGTCGCCTGCGTACTCGGCGGGCATAAAGCGCTCAACCAGCTTGAGCATGCCGTTTCCCACCTTGTAGCGGTACTCGTCAACGGCAAACGTGGGCCAGCCGTGCGCCTCGCAGGTATGGTTGCCGGCGGCCGCCAGGTCCTCGAGCGTGTTGAGGATGGTTCCGTCCAGGTCAAAGATCACATGGGAAAAAGCTGCTGCCATGGGTGCTCCTGCCGCTTGAGTTGTAAAACGCACCCCATGATACTGGGCATGCGTGCCGGGCATGTTTGGAATCTGAATATCTTTAATAGCCCTGAGCCTTTGTCGTTAGCAAATTCTCGGCAGCTGCTCTCCTACAAGCATGTCGAGGATGCGGGTCGAACCCCAGCCGGTGCGCACGCGCACGGCGGGGCGGGCGCCCTCGGCAAGTGGCAGCACGCGACCGATGATGGCGGCGTTCTCGCCGTAGTGGGCGGCGCGCATGGCGCTCAGTGCGGCATCGGCTTGCTCGGCCGGTACGACGGCGACCATCTTGCCCTCGTTTGCCACCTGCAACACATCGTAGCCGAGCATCTCGCAGGCGGCCTGCACGTCGGGACGCACGGGCACGGCATCCTCGTCGACCTCCATGGCGACATTGCTGGCCTGGGCAAACTCGTTGAGTGTGGACGCTAGGCCACCGCGCGTGGGGTCGCGAAAGCAACGCGTGCCGGGCGCTGCGGCCAGAACGTCGGCAATCAGGTGGTTGAGCGGCGCGGCATCGCTTTCGATCGTGCTCGAAAACGCCAGGCCCTCGCGTTGGCTCATGATGGCGATGCCGTGGTCGCCCAGCGTACCCGAGACCAGGATGACATCGCCGGGGCGGCAGTTGGCGCCGCTGAGCGCCACGCCCGTGGGAACCTCGCCCACGCCGGCGGTATTGATGTAGACGCCGTCGGCCCCGCCGCGCTCGACCACCTTGGTGTCGCCCGTGATTATGGACACGCCCGCCTCATGCGCCGTTTCGGCCATCGTCTGCACAATCTGGCGGAGCCTATCCATGGGATAGCCCTCTTCGAGGATAAAGCCGCACGATAGGTAGCGCACGTTGGCGCCCGAGGTCGCGACGTCGTTGACGGTTCCGCACACGGCGAGACGGCCGATGTTGCCACCGGGGAAGAACTGCGGCGAGACTACAAAGCTGTCGGTCGACATGGCGATGCGCCCGCTCGCGGGCAGCGCGGCGACGCCGGCGTCGTTGCCTTCGAGCAGCTCGGGCGACCCAAAGGCATCCAAAAAGACCTCATCGATGATGCGCTTCATCATCTGTCCGCCGGAGCCGTGGCCCAGCAGGACGGTGCTATCGGTAACGCTATGGGACATATCGAAAACTCCAATCGTGGGTGGAATTATATGGGTGAGGCGCAGCGTCGACTGGTCCGCCGTTCGTTAGAACGGCGGAACCTATTAGCCTCGGTAGCGGAAATATGCTGCGCAGCTGCCCTCGGAGCTCACCATGCAGGGGCCGACGGGATGCTCGGGCGTACAAGCGTGGCCGAACAGGGGGCAGTCGCTCGGCGTAATGGCCCCGCGCAGCACGTCGCCGCAGCGGCACCCGCGTGGCTCGACCGTCGGCTCGATGGACACGTCAAAGCGCATGCTGGCATCAAAGTGCGAAAACTCGGGACGAATGGCGAGTCCCGAAGCCGCAATCGATCCCAGCCCGCGCCATGTGGTATCGCACGGCTCAAATACCTGCTCGACCAGCTGGCGCGCCACGGGATTGCCGTCGGCATTGACGCCACGACGGTAGGCGTTGTCGATTGCGGGCCGCCCCTCAACAACCATCTGGACCAGCATGCAGATACCCTGCAAGATGTCGACCGGCTCAAATCCCGTTACCACGCCTGGAGTCTTAAACTCGTCGACCAAAAAGCTAAAGGGCGCCAAGCCTGTGATGGTGGCGACGTGGCCCGGCAGGATAAAGCCGTCGATGGCGGTCTCGGGGTCGTTGGCGATGGCGCGCAACGCCGGCGGCGTGGTCTTGTGGGCGCAATAGACCGAGAAGTTCAAAAGCCCGCGCGCCTCGGCCTCCAAGATGGCGGCGGCGATGGTGGGCGTCGTAGTCTCAAAGCCCACGCCCATAAAAATGACTGGACGATCGGGGTTTTGCTCGGCAATGTCGAGCGCGTCGAGCGGGGAGTAGACGATGCGGATGTCGCGCCCTGCCGCCTTTTGCGCGGCGAGCGAGGTGGACGATCCGGGCACGCGCATCATGTCGCCAAAGGTGGTGATGATGGCGCCGTCTATGTTGGCGAGCGCGATTGCGTGGTCGATGTCGCGGTTGGCGGTGACGCAGACGGGGCAGCCCGGTCCGCTCAGCAGCTTGAGCCCGGCCGGCATAATGGAGCGAAAGCCATAGCGGCCGATGCTCACGGTGTGCGTGCCGCAGACTTCCATAAGGTTGATGGCGCGGTCGCCGACAAGCTCATGAATGCGCTCGATGAGCTCGCGAGCCAGCTTGGAATCGCGAAATGCCGAAAAGTCGATACCGGAGCGCGCCGGCTGTCCGGCCGCCACTAGTATGCCTCGGCCGGGTTGCTGGCCAGTTGGTCTTCTTCGGCCAGTTCGGTCATGGCATTAACGAGCTCGAGCGTCTCTTGCGCTTCCTGCTCGTCGACGATCTGGATGCCAAAGCCGGCGTGTACGAGAATATAGTCGCCTACCTGCGCCGTCGGCACGAGTTTCAGCGACACGGGGCGCTCGATGCCCATCATGTCGACGGTGGCCTTGAGGTCGTCGTCGCGTTTGACTACTTTGCCGGGAACGGCAAGGCACATATTGTTCCCCTTTTATACGCTTTGCGCTGGATGGGCGCTTAATAATCCATCAGTTGATGGTAGCGCTCGCGGGGTTCGCGGGCAAACGCGTTACGCCTGTGAGACGGCGGCTTGCGGGCTGGCCGAACAGCCTATTGTGGCGCGACCTGCGCGAGGCGAGCGCGTGCGACTGCCGCCTGACCGTAGGCGATGCAGCCGTCGTTAACGGGCACGGTTTGGGGGACGAGGACAGTAAGGCCTGCGCTTTTGAGCTCGCGGGTGAGGAGTTGAAGCAGAAGTCGGTTCATGAACACGCCGCCCGAGAGCGCGACGGTGTCGATGCCCTCGTGCACGCAGATATCGCTGGCGATGCGCGCCGAGGAGCGCGCGACGGCGACATGGAAGTCGAGTGCGAGCCTGTCGGCGGGCGCTCCGGCTTCAGTTCCTCCCAAAAGTGTCTCAAAGAGTGCTTTCTGATCCAGAACATGGGGGCCGTTCAGCCACGATGGGCCAGATGCGAAATGGCCGGCGTTGTCGTCGGGAAAATGGGCGATTTCGTTGTCGAGCGCGCGCCAGGCGGCAGCCTCAAGCTCGATGGCGGGTTCGCCCTCGTAGGTTGCCTTGTCGCAGATGCCCAGAATTGCTGCCGCGGCATCAAAGAGACGCCCCATGCTGCTGGTACGCGGGCTGTTGATGCCGCGCTCGATCATGGTGGCTGTCACGCTGCGCGTTTGCTCGCCGAGGCTGTCCAAAAGCCGAGCGGCACCTGGGTGCTCGAGCAGGCCGAGCTCACTGAGCAGGGCAAAGGCGTTGCGGCAGGCGTCGCGCACGGAGGCCGCCCCGCCGGGGAGCGCCCAGGTGCGCAAATGCGCGGCGCGCTCAAAGCCGCCAAGGCTGGCAACAAGAAACTCGCCGCCCCAAATGGTCCCATCGGTGCCGGCGCCGGTGCCGTCAAAGGCGATGCCAAGGACACGCGCGTCGGTTGTAAGCTGGCCCGCGGCGATGGCTTCGGCCATTACGCTCGCGATATGCGCATGATGGTGCTGCACCTCGACGAGCGGCAGATTGCATTTTCGCGCCTGCTCGCGCGCCCACTGGCCCGATAGATAGCTGGGGTGTAAATCGCAGGCCAAGGCGGCGGGCGCCAAATCAAAGAGATCTTCCAAGCGCGTGCGCGCAGCGTTCCAGGCATCGAAGGTCCCGCCGTTTTCAACATCGCCGATATGCTGCGACACAAAACAGGTTGCCTCGCCGTTCGTCCCTTCACGCGTGAGCGCAATCGTGGCCTTTTGTTGTGGCCCGCAGGCGAGCACGCAGGACGGAGCGCGGTCGAGCGCCGGCAACGGCAGCGGCTGGGGTGCATATCCGCGAGCGCGGCGCACGGGCATAACGGCGCCGTCAACCACGCGCACCACGGAATCGTCATAGCGCGAGAGAATCGCTCGATCGTTGCCGAGCAGCGCGTCGGCAATGCCGGCGGCAACGAGGCGTTCCCAGGCAAGATCGTCATCGGTCTCGATGGGCTCTTCGCTCAGGTTGCCGCTGGTCATGACGAGCGCGTGCATGCCGTGCGACGCGGCAGCTGCAAGCAGAAGATGCTGAAGCGGGGTGTAGGGGAGCATAACGCCAAGCTCGGGCAGGTCGTGCGCGACGGACGGTGCGAGTACGAGGGCGTCGGGAGAATCGCCGTTGCCCTCGCCAACAGTGCGTCGGCGCAGCAGCACAATGGGACGGATGCTGCCGGCGAGAAGCTCGCGCTCAACGCCATCGATGTGACACAGGCGCTCGGCGTCGGCAAGGTCGCGCACCATAACGGCAAGCGGCTTATTGCTGCGACGCTTGCGACGGCGCAGCTCGCGTACCGCTTGTTCGTTGGTGGCATCGCAGGCCAGGTGGAATCCGCCCAGACCCTTGATGGCGACGATGCCGCCGCCAGCCAGCAGCTCGACGCAGCGTTCGATGATGGCATCGCTGGCCTCGCGCGTGGAGCCGACGGCTGGTGTCGCGTCGACCGCCGTTGGCACAACACCGCAATTGACCTCACGCCACGTAATATGCGGTCCACAATCAAAGCAGGCATCGGGCTGCGCGTGAAATCGCCGATCGAGCGGATCGGCATACTCTGCGGCGCAGGTGGGGCACATGGGAAAGCGATTCATCGAGGTGGCCGCTCGGTCATAGGGCAGCGAGCGAATGATGGTAAAGCGCGGTCCGCAGTTGGTGCAGTTGATAAAGGGATAGTGAAAGCGTCGGTCGGCGGGGTCGAACAGCTCGCGCAGGCAGTCGTCGCACGTGGCGATGTCGGGTGAGATGAGCGTCGTGTGGGCAGTTTGATCCTGTGACGCCACAATGCGAAAACCCTGCTCGTTAGCGGCGTCCCAGTTGCCGGGTGCTAGGTCCATAACCTCGACATGCTCCACGCGGGCAGCCGCAGGCGCGTGCTCCGACAGCGCGGCGACAAAGCCGTCGACGGCCGCACCCAAGGCATGCGCCTCGACATGCACGCCGTCGCCCGCGTTGAGCACCCAGCCGCAAATGCCGTGCGCCATGGCCTCGCGATACACAAACGGCCGCATGCCGACGCCCTGCACAATGCCCGTCACATGAATATGCACATGCCGCATGCGGCTCTCCCTCATCAAAACCGACCAAAAAGGGACAGGTTTATTTTGGTGGGTAAAACATC
Organism: uncultured Collinsella sp.; assembly: GCA_900554325.1. GTDB lineage: Bacteria > Actinomycetota > Coriobacteriia > Coriobacteriales > Coriobacteriaceae > Collinsella. The sequence goes on along the minus strand of USHA01000049.1, from coordinate 9,988 downwards.
TAAACCTGCCAAAACAAACCTGTCCCTTTTTGGCAGGTGCGTTGCGGGAAATCCCGCTACAGTCCTAGGCTTTGTCCGGTGGCGGCACACGTGAGCTCGCCGTGCTTAACGCCGCGCAGCCCCAGCAGGCGGTCGGCCAGCTCGTAGACGCGCTCGCCGCGACCCTTGAGTGCCAGGATCTCCAAGCAGTTGTGGTGATCCAGATGCACATGCATGGTTGAGACGATCTCGTCGGTGTAGTCGTGCTGTACCTCGTCCAGGCGGCGCGTCAGATCGCCGGTATGGTGGTCATAGATCATGGTGAGTGAACCGATGACCTGCTCGTCGGGCGTGCGCATCTGCTCCTTCGCGATCGAGGCGCGAATCAGGTCGCGTACGGCCTCGGAGCGGTTGGCCACGTCACCGCGGCGTGCGATCTGCTCGTCAAAGCGGCGCAGCAGATCGTCGGGCGCGGTCACCGAAAAGCGGACCAGCTCGGAGCTGGAGCCGGCGCAACGGCAGCTCGCCTGGTCGGCCGGACCGTGCGGATGCTCGTGCTTGTGGTCGCAGCCGTGCTCGTGCTCGTGCTCGGTCACGCTACACCAGCTTCACGGAGCCGACGGAGTTGTGGTCGGCCTCGATGGCGTCCTCGTAGCCCTCGAGCGCGTCATGCGCCTCGTGCAGCGCGGCCATGGCGGCCTCGAGCTTGGCGCCGATGCGCTCCATGTCAAAATTCTCGGTCGCATGCAGCAGCTGATGGCTCCACTCGTGGGCGAGCTCGATGGTGTCGTCGACCTGCTTGACGCTCATGGCAAGCTGGCTCATGTTCATTCCGACGTCATGCATGGAAAATCTCCTTTTGTATGGGGCAGTTCAGTGGTTCAGATTTTACTACGCCCGCTCTGTGCGCAGCTGCATAAGAAAACGGGTGCGAGTCTGTGCGACCCGCACCCGTTCACTGGGGGCTGTTTGTGACTACCATACTATCCGTGGTTGCACTCGGTGCATCCAGAAGTCCGGCGAGCGGTGCAAAAGCGCTCATGGACGGCAGGCAGACGGCAACATGTAACAAGCGTATTACAGATACTTCTCCAGCAGCGCCTGCAGCCTCGCCTTGGGCAGAGCGCCAACCGAGCGGTCAATCTCCTCGCCGTTCTTAAACACAACCAGCGTGGGGATGCTCATGACGCCATACTTCATGGCCAGGTCCTGGTTGTCGTCGACGTTGCATTTGGCAACGGCAAGCTTGCCCGCCAGCTCATCGGCAACCTCGTCAACGATGGGCGAGAGGGATCGACAGGGCCCGCACCACGGTGCCCAAAAATCGACCAGCACGGGCAGGCTGTCGTTAACGATGGAATCGAAGTTCTCGGGGGTAATCTGATTAATGTCAGCCATGGTGACCTCCATAATGCGACGCGGCTTGGCCGCGTAAAACTCAGTACGACCGTGCTTATACCCAGCCGCCCGCAAAGCAACCACTCGCGGCCGGCTCTTTTATATAATGGTGGGCACGCAAACGATTGGAGAGCGCATGCCCACGTCACAAAGCCAGAAAAAAGAAGCCATCGCCCAGGCGGCCGAGCAGGAGCTCGCATCGCTCGCGGGTCGCGGCGTGCGTATCGCGGGCAACGCGTGCTCGCCGATCGTACTAGTCAAAGGCGATTTGGACGAGGCCGAGCGTTCGGGTGGCGAGCTTGCCGCCGGCCCGGATGGCGCGGCGTTGCGCAAGGCGCTTGGGGCCATCGGCTACGCGCCCGAGGATTTTTGCGTGCTGGCAAGCGTCGCCGGCGTGGGTGACGGGGCGGTCGCGACAGGCGAGGGCCTACCGTGCGAGCTGTTCCGCGAGGCGCTCGAGGCCTTGGACCCCGAGGCGGTCTTGCTGCTGGACGATCGCGCGGCCGATACCATGCGCGAGACCTACGCCGATATGCTCGTGGCGATCGATGACTTCGACACCGCCATGCTCAAGCCCGGCTTGGTCGCCCATGTGCAGGGTCGCCGCGTGCTCGCGCTCGACGGTTTTGAGGCGGCGCTCACTGACAAAGCCGCCAAGCAGCGCATGTGGGCATACATCAAGCAGCTGACCCCGGCAGCCGCTCCGCTGTAGCGAGGCTGGCGGCAGCCCCTACATCACAGCGCGCAGCTCAAACCGATCGCCGTTAATGCGGAACTGGCAGTTGCCGTTCATGCGCTCCACGGCAAGTTTGATGCTCCTGGTGCCAAAGCCGTGGCCCGCATGCCGGGTCACGGGCATGCCGTCGACCATGCGCGGCGCGCGGTCAAACGTGTTGGAAACTAACAGCAGCAGCTGGCCGTCCTCTAATCGCAGGTCAAAGTCGACGAATCGCTTTCCTTGGGGTGCGGCGCTTGCGGCGGTGATAGCGTTTTCCAAGGCATTTGAGAGCACGCTAAACAGGTCGGCGTCACCTACGTGGATGGTTTCGGGTACGGCGGCGCGCAGGTTGGCGGTAATGCCGTTTCTATTGATATCCGAGTTAAATGACGAAAGCGCGATGTTTACGGTCTCGTTGGCGCAGAAGCGGCGTACGGCGGTGCGGTCGCCGGCTTCGCAGAGTTCGTCGATGCGATCGAGCGCCTCGTCGGTGTGGCCCTCCTCAATTAAAGCGGCCAGGCCGCGTAGGAAGTGGCGCATGTCGTGGCGCAGAATCGACAGCTCGCGCCCAGATTGACGCCAAGCCTCGAGCTCTTTGATGGCGGCGCTGTCGCGGGTTTCGAGCATCCAGCGCTCTCGCTCGGCGGTTTCCTTTTCTTCGTATTCGCGCAGATAAACGGCAAGAAACATAAGATAGAAGGCACAGAGCGCAAATGCCAAAAACTCAACCGTCACCACCGAGCCCGAGTGGAACAGCGTGGTGTAGACGTTGGTGGCATAGTCAAAGACGTAATAGACGAGCGGCAGGATTAAAAGGATGCCCAGCTCGGTGGTGCTTTTAATCGCCAAGCGCGGACCGATGTCGCCGGCCCAATGCAGCAGGACGGCAAAGACGGCGAGTGTGGTCGCGATGCGCGCCAGATAGTACGCGATCTGAGAATCGGTTGCGGCAAATGCGGCGATGCCCATCCAATTGCTGAACTGGCAGCTCAGATAGGCACTCGTAATGCCGAGCACGGCAAGCAGCGGGCTCAGGCGGTAGCGCGCGCACAAATAGATGATGAGCGGCAGATGCACGACGAGCGGATATACCTGGCGGGCGAAAAGCTCTCCGCCGACGGCATTGGCGAGGCCAAATGCGCATCCGGTTACGGCACCGACCAGCACCAGTTCAAGCGCATGACGCCGGTTGATCTCGATACCGCACAGCGCCGCCGAGGCAAAGACGCCAAAGAGTAGCGTTGTGGCGTGGTGGATTGCCCAAAGGACCATTTCGACCGAGGAGACCATCAGTGTCTCCCAGCCTCAAAGCGCACCGCAAAGTAGGCGTCTTGGAATCCCTGCTTGCAACTGCGCGAAAGCGGGATGCACGCGCCCGAGCGCATGACGATGTCCGTGCGGTCAAAGTGATCGATGTTGCGCAGGTTGACCTGGTAGCTGCGGTGGCATTTAAAGAAGGTGGCATTTTGCGCCAAACGGTCCTCGACGCTGCGGAACGACTCGAGTGCCTCGATGTCGCGTCCGTCGCGCAGGTGGAAGACCACGTGCTTGTTGCGCGCCTCGGCATATTCGATGTCGGACAGGCGCAGGGCGTGGTAGCCAAAGGAAGTTTTGATCACGAGCTCGTCGGTTGCCGCCGGGCGCATGCTCGAAAGCTCGTTAAGTAACTGCGCCAGGCGTTCGTAAGTCACGGGCTTGAGCAGATAGTCGAAGGCGCGGACCTCGTAGGATTCCAGCGCGAACTCGGGCGACGAGGTGAGGAACACCAGGCGCACGGCGGTGTCGGCCTGGCGCAGTTCGCGTGCGGTGTCCATGCCGTTGACGAGCGGCATGATCATGTCGAGCAGAATGATGTCGGCGCGCGATGCGGCATGGCGGGCCAGCAGGTCCTCGCCGCGCGTGACGAGCGCAACATCGACCGCCGTGCCCGTCTCGGTCGACCAACGGTCGATCATCCGGTGCAGTCTATCTAGAAAAGCGACATCATCGTCGCAGGCAATAATCTTGAGCATTCGGCCCCCTTAAGTAGTTCGATTTTGCCACATCGGGCACGCGCCGCTTGCGGGGGTGCGGACCGTTTGCGCCCCACGGCGTGCAGCTCGCGCCAAGCGGTGTTGCGGTGGCGAAAGATGCCTCCTGCGCCATCGAGAGCTCAGCTATCCTCAGCTTGCCAGTTCGAAAATGGACCCGACCCAAGATTGAATCTTTATTTCAACTTTACACCTAGGTTTACAGCTGTCTTGTCAGCTGTAAACCTAGGTGTCATACTAAAGCCCCAAGATTCGCCAAAAGAGAGGGGCCTTGATGGCACAGAGCGCGAACATGGATGCGTCGGAGCTTGCACGCGATATCGCGGCCGGCCTAGCATCGGCAACGACGGCAACGGAGCGCGCGGCACTGGTGCCCGCAGAGCTCGTCGAGGCCATTCAGCAGCTAAAAACCCAACGTGACGCGGTGATCCTGGCGCACTATTACGTGGCGCCCGAGGTGCAGGCCGTGGCTGATTACGTCGGCGACAGCTTCTACCTGGCAAAGCTCGCCAAGAGCTTGCCGCAGCAGACTATCGTGCTGTGCGGCGTGGAGTTTATGGGCGAGAGCGCCAAGCTGCTCAATCCCACTAAGACCGTGCTGCTGCCCGAGCCGGGCGCGGATTGCCCCATGGCTCATATGGTCAAGCGCGAGACGGTCGACGCTGCCCGCGCCGAGTACGGCGACGACCTGGCCGTGGTGTGCTACGTCAACTCCACGGTCGAGATCAAGAGCTGGAGCGACGTGTGCGTTACCAGCTCTAACGCCGTCAAGATTGTCTCCGAGCTGCCGCAGCAGCACATCTTGTTCATTCCCGACCAAAACCTGGGCCGCTTTGTGGCCGAGCAGGTGCCCCAAAAGCACGTCATCCTCAACAACGGCTACTGCCCGCGTCATCACATCATTACCGTCGAGCAGATCGTTGACGCGCAGGAGGCGCATCCCGACGCGCTCGTGCTGGCGCACCCCGAGTGCAAGGCCGACGTGCTGGCCGAGGCCGACTACATCGGCTCAACTGCCGGCATCATCAAGTATGCCGAGGAGTCGGACGCGAGCGAGTTCATCATCGTGACGGTCCGTGGCGTGCTCTACGAGCTCGAGCGCCGCTGCGAGGGCACCGGCAAGAAGTTCTATTTCCCCGCGGTGCAGCCCACCTGCGTCAACATGGATCTCATCACGCTCGAAAAGCTCGTGCACTGCCTGGAGACGGGCGAGGGCGAGGTGCAGATTGGCGTGTCGGACGAGGCCGCCGATCAGGCCAAGCTCACGCTCGACCGCATGCTCGAGTACGCGGCGCGCTAAGCCAATGTGACATGAGGGACCATCCCTTATGCCACAGTACAAGGGAGAGGATTCCTGTGGAAACCAAACAATACCCCGATATGGAGTGTGACGTCGTCATTGCCGGTTGCGGCGTGGCGGGACTGTATGCGGCTCTCAATCTGCCGACGAGCACGCGCGTAATCATGCTCTCCAAGGGCGCTGTCGACGAGTGCGATTCGATGCTCGCGCAGGGCGGCATCTGCGTACTGCCCGAGGGTTCTGACTACGATGCCTTCTTTGAGGACACTATGCACGCCGGCCATTACGAGAACCGCCGCGAGAGTGTAGACATCATGATTCGCTCGAGCCGTTCGGTCATCAACGACCTGCTGGCTATGGGCGTGGACTTTGAGCGCAAGGCCGACGGCAGCCTCGACTTTACCCGCGAGGGCGCTCACAGCCGACCGCGCATCGCCTTCCATGCCGATATTACGGGCAAGGAGATTACGACCAAACTGCTCCAGGCTGTCCGCAAGCTGGACAACGTGCAGATTCTCGAACACGTTGCCATGACCGACATCCTGACCGCCGAGCGCGATGGCGCCACGGTGTGCACCGGCGTCGTCGCCGTTGCCGTGGACGAGGACGATTCAGCTCGCCCCGCCGACGAGCTGGCAAATGCCGCCGAGGGCGTGCGTGCCGGTAAGCCGTTTAAGATCCATGCCCGCCACACGCTGTGGGCAACGGGCGGTATCGGTGGCGTGTACGACCACTCGACCAACTACCCGCAGCTCACCGGTGACGCCTGCTACATCGCGCAGGAGCACGGCATCACGATGGAGCACCTGGACTACGTGCAGATCCACCCCACGGGTCTGTTCTCGCCGCAGCCGGGCCGCACGTTCCTAATCAGCGAAAGCTGCCGCGGCGAGGGCGCGATTCTGCTCAATGCCGCTGGCGAGCGTTTTACCGACGAGTTGCAGCCGCGCGACGTGGTCGCCGCCGCCATCCGCGAGCAGATGAAGCAGGACGGCACCGAGCACGAATGGCTGAGCTTTGCCCCCGTCGAGCGCGATGTGGTGACCGGGCACTTTACCAACATCCGCGCGCGCTGCCTGGAGGACGGCCGCGACATCTTGGACGAGCCCATTCCCGTCACACCCACGCAGCACTACTTTATGGGCGGCGTGTGGGTCGACAAGGACGGCCGCACCTCGATGCCCGAGCTCTACGCCGCGGGCGAGACGGCCTGCAACGGCGTTCACGGCAAGAACCGCCTAGCTTCTAACAGCCTGCTCGAGTCCCTAGTCTGGGGTCGCCGCGCTGCTTGGCGTATGCGTACCGGCGAGTCGCTTGCCGTGGAGCAGGCGGGCGAGCCCGCGCTCGATGGACGCCATCGCGCCCTGAGTTCCGATATCCTTGCAATCGATGATCTGGCCCGTGCCGCCGGCACGCAGGCCGTGGAGGAGTAGGCCATGAATCCCATTACCATGAAGCTCGTCGTCGATGATCTGATTTTGCAGGCTCTGCGCGAGGACATTACCTTTGAGGACGTGAGTACGGCGAGCGTGTGCCCCACGGCGCGCCCCGCTACCGTTGAGCTCATCGCCAAGGCCGACGGCATTATCGCCGGCCTGGACGTATTCGCCCGCACCTTTGAGCTGCTGGATCCGCAGAGCTCGGTGCTGTTTGATGTTGCCGACGGTGACGAGGTGCACGCTGGCGATCACGTGGGCCAGGTGCGCGGAGACGCGCGCGTGCTGCTTTCGGGCGAGCGTGTGGCGCTCAACTACCTGCAGCGCATGAGCGGTATCGCTACTTACACGCATCGGATGGCGGCTGCGCTCGAGGGCACCAAGACCGTGCTTGTCGACACGCGCAAGACCACGCCGGGCATGCGCGTCTTCGAGAAGGCTGCGGTCGAGATCGGCGGCGGCAGCAATCACCGCTACAACCTGTCGACGGCCGTTATGCTCAAGGACAACCACATCGACGCCGCCGGCGGCGTGGCACGCGCAATCGAGATGGCGCGCGCCCATGCGTCGTTTACCACGACGGTCGAGATTGAGTGCGAGAACCTGGACATGGTGCGCGAGGCCGTGGAGGCCGGCGCCGATATCATCATGTTCGACAACATGACCCACGACGACATGGCTGCCGCAATCGAGCTTATCGCCGGCCGCGCCAAGACCGAGTGCTCGGGCAACGTGGATGCCAGCAATATCCGAGCGCTCGCCGACCTGGGCGTTGACTTTATTAGCTCGGGGGCGTTGACGCACTCTGCGCCGATCCTCGACCTCTCGCTTAAGCACCTGCGTCTGCTGGACGGTAAATAATGGACGCCCGCGAGCGTCGCCGTGCCATCATGGGCGTACTTGAGGGGGCCACGGAGCCCGTTTCGGGCAGCGCGCTTGCCCGCGAGGTGGGTGTGAGCCGCCAGGTCGTGGTGCAGGACATTGCCCTGCTGCGCGCCGACGGACACGATATCGTCGCCACCAATCGCGGCTATGTGCTACAGGAGGCGGCGAGCAGCCCGGCTGTGCCCACGCGTCTGGTCAAGGTTCGCCACGGCGTGGAGCAGGCGGGCGATGAGCTCACGAGCATCGTCGACGCGGGCGGCGCCGTGCTCAACGTGATCGTCAATCACCGCGTGTACGGCAAGATCACGGCCGACCTGGACATCCGCAATCGTCGCGATGTTGAGCGCTATCTGCACGATATCGAGAGCGGCAAGAGCTTTCCGCTACTAACGGTGACGAGCGGCTATCACTTCCACCGCATTGCGGCAGAAGACGAGCAAACTCTCGACGAGATCGAGGCCATGCTCAAGGAAAAGGGCTATCTGGCAGATCTGATGCCCTACGAAGATGACCTGTCCTAGTAACGACGAATGCAAAAGGAGGCCTCCGCGGCGATGCGGGGGCCTCCTTTTTGTGCACGGTGTACTTGTGAGTGTGCAAGTGGGGGAGTTGTTACTCCTCGACGATCTCGGTGATCGCGCCGGCGGGGCAAGCGTCCTGGCAAGCGCCACAGGCGACGCAGGAATCCTCGTCAGCGACGGTAGCGACGTCCTGGAGCTCCAGAACGCCAGCGGGGCAGGAGTCGACGCAAACGCCACAAGCGATGCACTCGTCGGCATCAATTACGGGATGAGCCATGGTAGTTTCCTCTCTGTTGACCGACGCTACAGGCGATGCGCGCCGGTTTGATTCGGGCAAAAACATACCACGGGAGCGACCGTTTGCAATACCCTCTGACCGGCATCTTCATACCGTTCGCCGAGTATGCCACGGCTTACTAAAAAACACGCAGGTGGCGCCGTTGAGCTGCGCAAATGTTAGCTAAAGGTGACTTGAAATAAAGGGCGATTGAGCGAGCTTGCGGAAAGCGTATCCCATTATTCGGCCGAGAAACGGGTCGTAGTTTCCGGTTGAGCCACTGGCGGAAACTACGACCCGGAATTTGCATTCAAAACGGGTCGCACTTTCCGGTTGAGCGCTCAATCGGAAACTGTGTCCCAGAATTCGCTCTCAGGCCGGGACACACTTTCCGGTTGGAGCTCCACGGGAAACTGCATCCCGGAATCGACGCTCAAAGTGGGTCGCGCTTTCCCCGGGGCAGCCCCAAAGCCCCCCTGCGCGGCTCCAGCCTCAAACCTCAGCCATCTCTACATAGATCTCGATAGATCTGCTTAGAACTCAAACAGCACATCTACCTGCGCCTTTGAGAACCTAAACTCTCAGAGATAAGAAATCTTATATGAATTGACTTAGATTTTGTATATTCCGGCCCATAAGGGGATACACTACATCCTGAAAGACAAGCCGAAGCGCTGCGCGACAGACCGTCGAGGCGGCGCGAACGCAAAAGAGAGAGGGAATTTCTAATGAGTAAGATTCTTGGTATCGACCTTGGTACTACTAACTCCGCTATGGCCGTCCTCGAGGGCGGTTCTCCGACCATTATCGTGAACGCCGAGGGCGACCGCACCACCCCGTCCGTTGTTGGCTTCCGTGCTGACGGCGACCGTGTCGTGGGTAAGGCCGCTAAGAACCAGGCTGTCACCAACCCCAAGAACACCGTGTTCTCCATCAAGCGCTTCATGGGCCGCAAGTACTCCGAGTGCACCTCCGAGATCAAGACCGTGCCGTATGAGGTCAAGGAGGGCCAGGGTGGCCGTGCCGTCGTCGACATCGAGGGCAAGGATTACACCGCCGAGCAGGTGAGCGCCATGACGCTCGCAAAGATGAAGGCCGACGCCGAGAAGTATCTGGGCGAGACCGTCACCGACGCCGTCATCACCGTCCCGGCCTACTTCAACGACGCCCAGCGTCAGGCCACCAAGGATGCCGGTAAGATCGCCGGCCTCAACGTCAAGCGTATCGTCAACGAGCCGACCGCTGCCGCTCTTGCCTATGGCCTGGACAAGCAGGGCACCGACCAGCGCATCCTGGTCTTCGACCTGGGTGGCGGCACCTTCGACGTCTCCATCCTCGACCTCGCCGACGGCGTGTTTGAGGTTCTGTCCACTTCGGGCGACAACCACCTGGGCGGCGACGACTGGGATCAGCGCGTCATCGACTGGATGGCCGACAAGTTCCA
>USHA01000048.1 GCA_900554325.1 uncultured Collinsella sp. | reverse complement strand
CGGCATCGGAGCCTGTGTACGCGCGCTTTCGGGCGCGGGCACGCCGGTGCTCGGCATATGCGGAGGCTACCAGCTTTTGGGAGACGAGCTTTCGGACCCGCACGGCAGGGAAGGCGCTGGCACCGCGCGCGGGCTCGGGCTCATCCCTGCAAGTACGGTGTTCAAGGAGGAAAAGCGCCTCGCCCAGTCGGAGCTGCGCATCACGGGCGCCCAAGGCGCGTTCTCGGTGTGGAACGGCATGACGGCGCGTGGGTACGAGATTCACGACGGCGAAACGACCGTCTCCTGCGCCCCTGCGGGCACGATTGGCGGCAAACCAGAAGGCGCGGCCTGCGGAAACGTGTTCGGAACCTATCTCCACGGCCTGTTCGACGAACCGGGGGTGGCGCTCGCCCTCGCGCGCTCGCTCGCGCGCATGCGCGGCCTGCCCGAGAGCGTCGTGGGTGCTGCGGGCGCGGCGTCCGCGGCCGATCACCGTGCGCGCGAGTTCGACCGCCTGGCTGACGTCGTGCGCGGAGCGCTCGACATGGAGTATGTCTACCGCATTATCGAGGAGGGCGTATGATTCACGTGTATCATGGCGACGGCAAAGGCAAGACCACGGCGGCGATGGGCCTCGCCCTTCGCATGCTCGCCGCAGGCCGCCGCGTCGTCGTCGTGCAGTTCCTGAAAGACGGCGAAAGCGGGGAGGCGCGCCTGCTCGCCGAGCATTTCGGCGTGCCCGTGTTCGCGGGGAAGGTGTCGGACAAGTTTACCTGGTCGATGTCGTCGGAAGAACTTGCCGCTACGTGCGAGCTGCACGATGGGAACCTCGCTTCCGCGCTTGCCGAGCTCGAGGGCGCGCAGGAGGGGCTGCTCGTGCTCGACGAGGCGCTCGATGCGCTTTCGAAGGGGCTTGTCGACGAGGCGCTCGTGGACCGCGCGCTCGATATGTCCGCGCGCGGCGTCGAAGTAGCGCTCACCGGGCGCGCGCCTTCCCGCAAGATCGTGGAGAAGGCCGACTACATAACCGAGATGCGGTGCGAGAAACACCCCTACGAGCAGGGGATATGTGCAAGGGAAGGAGTGGAGTACTAGATGGATTCCAAGGAGATGGCGCCCGGCGACATCGAGCGGCGCAGCTTCGAGATCATCACCGAAGAGCTCGGCGGCCGCACGTTCCCGCCGCTCGAAGAACCCGTCGTGAAGCGCGTCATCCACACCACTGCCGACTTCTCGTACGCCGATTCCCTCGTTTTCACTCATGACGCCGCGCACTGTGCGCTCGACGCACTGCGCGCAGGGGCCACGGTGCTCACCGATACGAACATGGCGCTCGCAGGCATAAGCAAGCCCGCGCTCGCGAAGATCGGCTGCAAGGCCGTGTGCTACATGGCCGACCCTGATGTCGCCGCAGCGGCGCGCGCCGCGGGCACGACTCGCGCCGTTGCGAGCATGGACAAAGCTTGCGGCATCGAGGGTCCGCTCATCGTGGCCGTCGGCAACGCTCCCACAGCACTTCTGCGCCTCGCCGAGCTCATGGACGCGGGGAAGATCGCGCCCGCGCTCGTCGTTGGGGTGCCGGTCGGGTTTGTGAACGTGGTCGAGGCGAAAGAGGAGCTACTCGCGCGACGCGTGCCGGCCATCGTCGCGAGGGGTCGCAAGGGCGGTTCGACCGTGGCGGCCGCCATTATGAACGCGCTGCTCTACCAGATCACGCGCCCAGGCGGCCCGAAGTGACGGCGCCCGCATCCGCGCCGGCGCTGCGCATCTTCGCCGGCACCACCGAGGGCCGCCTTCTGTGCGAATGGGCGAGCGGGGTGGGCATCCCCGCCCGTGCCTACGCGGCAACCGAGTACGGAGGCGAGCTTTTGGGCGAGCTTTCGGGCATCGAGGTGCTTGCGGGCAGGCTCGACGAGGCCGACATGGAGCGCGAGCTTTCCGGCGCGCGCATCGTCGTCGACGCCACGCATCCCTTCGCTACGCTCGCAAGCGGCAACATCCGGGCCGCTTCGCTCGCCGTGGGTGCACGATGCCTGCGCCTTGCGCGCGCGGCCGAGGCGCTGCCCAAAGGCGTCGTGTCGGTCGCGTCGATCGCCTGCGCGGCGCGCTTTCTCTCCGAGAACCCGGGTCGCGCGCTTCTCACGACGGGGAGCAAGGAGCTTGCTCCCTATACGCGCGTCGCCGATTTCTCGGAGCGCTTCTTCGTGCGTGTGCTCCCGCTGCCCGGTGCTATAACGAAGTGCATCGACGCGGGGTTTTCGCCGTCGCACGTCATCGGCATGCAGGGGCCCTTCACCCGCGAGCTCAACGAGGCGATGCTTCGGCAGGTGGGAGCCCAGTGGCTTGTGACCAAGGACTCGGGAACCGTAGGCGGCACGGCCGAGAAGCTTGCCGCCGCGCGCGACGTGGGAGCGCGCTGCATCGTGGTCACCCGTCCCGCCGAGGGAGACGGGGCCCTTTCGCTTCGGGAAGTGGAAGACGCGCTCTTACGGGAGTTCGCGCGATAGGCGCTCGCCGCGCCTGCGTTCCCTCCCGCCCGCGAGGAGGAGCGCCTCGAGCAAGCTCGAACCGTACAAGACCGTCATCCGCCAAAAGTTCGAGGACGACGCCCGGAACTGGCGCAAGTAGCCCTTCAATAAGTTGCGGTGAAATAGTGTCTGTTTTTGCTGCTAGATAGCATATTCAGTCCCTAATTCACCGCAACTTGTTGGTGGTGGCTTACTGGTAGCGTAGGCACTCCACCGGGTCGAGCTTTGCTGCGCGGCGAGCGGGGTAGAAGCCAAAGATTGCACCGATGCCGACCGATACGGCAAACGCGATCAACACTGTCGTAATGGAGAAGCTTGGCGTGATCGTCCCGGTAGCTCCAAACTCGCTCATGATGCCCGAGCTTGCGGCAAAGAACGTGAGTCCCCATGCCAGCAGATAGCCAATCAGGACACCCAACAGTCCGCCGGTGACGCACAGCGCCGAGGACTCGGCCAAAAACTGCGCGGTGATATCACGACGACTGGCGCCCAGAGCGCGGCGGATGCCGATCTCGCGAATGCGCTCCGTTACGTTGGTAAGCATCATATTCATAATGCCGATACCGCCGACAAGCAGCGAGATGCTGGCGACAGCACCCATGATGAGCGAGAATGCGCCCATAAAGGAGTTGAGTGCATCGATAGCGCTTTTCATGGAGGTTGCCGATACACTGTCGTACTCGTCCTCCTCCTCGATGCCCTTCATCGCGCGCACCTTGGACTCGATGGTTTTGCAGAGCTCATCCATGTCCGTGCCCTCGGCGGCAAGTGCCGTCACGCTGGGGAATGAAGGATTCTCGTCGCCAAACAGGCCGGAGATGGTTTCGCGTGGCATATACAGCGTTAGTGAGCCCATGGAGTCGCTGCCGCCATCAATCACGCCTACAATCTGCACCTCGCCGTTGGACACCTTGATGGTTTTTCCCAGTGCGTCCTGTTCGTTGCCGTAAAGCTGATCGGCGCCGCCACGGCTGATGAGCGCAACGCGCGAGCCTGATTGAGACTCGGCCTGTGAATAGACACGTCCCGCAACGAGCTTGCTAGCACCCACAGCGTCGAGCATGTCGCTATCGACACCCTGTGCCATGACGGTATAGCTTTTATCGCCGGTCTTGTACTCGGTATAGGCGCTGTCGACAATGCCGATTTGCTCAATCTGCGGCACCAGTTTTTTAAGCTTCTCGACGTCCGAATCGGTGAGTTCTTGCGACGAATAGATCTGTACCATACGAGCTGCGTTGAGGCCCAGGCTGTTTACCAGGCTGTTTTGGATTCCGCCGATGAGCGAAGTCATGGCGATAACCGAGGCGATGCCGATGACAATGCCCAGGATGGTGAGCAGGCTGCGCCCCTTGTTGGCCTCGAGCGAGTGAAGGGCTTCCTGGATGAGATCGCGGGCGCTCATGCCACCACTCCTTTCGACGGGTTGTAGGAGGCGGAAATCATGGGCAGGCTATCTACGGCGCTGCACAGGGTCCGCGGTGCATGTGGAATATACGCGCCGTCGTGAATGCGACCGTCGCGGATGGTCACGGCACGGTCGGCCTCGGCGGCGATGCCGGGGTCGTGTGTGATAAGCACGATGGTTTTGCCGCGCTCCTGGAGCTTATGGAAGGTTTCCATCACAAGCGCTCCAGTGGCGGAGTCCAGGTTTCCCGTCGGCTCATCGGCCAGAATGATGGGCGGGTCATTGACGAGGGCGCGTGCGATGGCGACACGCTGCATCTGGCCGCCCGAGAGCTCGGATATGCGGTGGTCCCAGTGGTCGACGGGCAGCGTGACGGCCTGCAGCGCGTGCACGGCGCGCATCTCGCGCTGGCTACGGGGCACGTTAGTGTATGCCAGCGGCAGCATGACGTTTTCGATAACCGACAGGCGCGGCAGCAGGTTGAAGCTCTGAAAGACAAAGCCAATGCTCAGGGCGCGAACTTCGGTGAGCTCGTCATCATCGAGCTCGGCCACGTTGACCCCTTGCAGGTAATAGTCGCCCGCCGTCGGTTTGTCCAGACAGCCCAGGATGTTCATGAGCGTTGACTTGCCCGAGCCCGAAGGGCCGGTAATGGCGACGAACTCGCCGGGATCTACCGCCAGGCTCACGTTGTGCAGGATGTGGGCGCACCCCGCCTCGCTCTCAAAGATGCGGTGCACGTTGCGGATGTCGATAACGGGACGCATTACATGTCCTCGTCGGCAGACGTGCTGCCCGAATCCGCGCTGTAGCCGCCGTCAGCCGTTGCGTCCGCTCCGGTGTCCATGACGAGGGTGTCGCCATCGCGCAGCTTGGTAACCGGCACGTTGGGGTTGATCTCGTTGTCCTGGTCGTCGCGCTTGACCTGTGTCTTGCCGACTACGGCTTCGTTGTCGTTTTGCGTCACGACGGTCACCTTCACGCGATGGGTTTGCTTGCCCTCGTCATCGGTTGCCACGTTGACGTAATAGTGTTCGCCGTCTTCGGTCATGAGCGCCATCGTCGGCACCATCACCACGTCGTCGAGCTGCTCGGTCACCACCGATACCTCGGCCGTCATGCCCGGCTTCAGGCGCGCGTCGGGCGACTCGATGAGGATGTCGACGTTAAAGGTTACGCTGCCGCCGCCACCGTTGGCGGCGTCGGAGTTTGCCACCGACGCGATAGCCGTGACGGTGCCCTGGCTCACGATATCGGGAAACGCGGGATACGTGACGTTGGCGCTCTGCCCAACGGCGATCTTGGCGATGTCCTTTTCGCCCACCTGCACGGTCACCTTCATTTTGGACAGGTCGGCGATCTGCATGCACTGCTTTCCGCCGCTCGTGTCGCTTTCGCCCATGATCATGCCGCCTGTTACCGTGGCGCCCACCTTGGCGTTGAGCTCCACGATGCTACCCGAGCTCGGGGCCGTGACCGTACGGCTGGCTGCCTTGGCGTTCGCCTGATCGAGGTTTGCCTGGGCCGATGCGAGGCTGCGCTGTGCGGCCGATACGGCGTTTGTGTCCGCTGATGCGGCGGTGATGCCAGCTGCTGCGGAAGCTCCATCATCGTCCGTCGTTGGGGTGGCCTGCGCAGCGGCTGCGGCTTTCTGTGCGTTGGCGAGGTCTTCTTGAGCGGCTGCAACTGCACGCTGCGCCTCGGCAACGTTGCGATCGAGCTCGTCGTTTTTAATGGTCATAAGCACGTCGCCCTCGTTGACGGATTGGCCTGCCTGCACGTTGATTGAATCGACCGTTCCGTCGACAGAAGGGGAGACCACTGAGGACGAAATGGGTTTGAGCTGGCCTTTCGCCTCGACCGTTGTGGTAAACGTGCCCTCGGTCGCCATGTCGGTCACAGGATCGCTAGCGCCCTGTGGCTGCGCATTGATAACAAGGGTTGCGACAATGGCAGTGAGCGCGATGGCACCCACGACGCCGGCGGCAATACCGCGACGAATCAGCTTTTTGCGTCGACGTTCGGCACGCTTTGCCTTGAGCTTGGCATATGCCTCTTCATCGGAAATCTCGGCCGTATCGTTCGTGCGTCCGCTCTGCTTGTCGGCATGTACGTTTGTAATCAGAGGAATCGTTTCGGTGGCACCTTCGGGCGTGCGCTCGGTATCATCTGGGCCCGGGGTGATCGTGGGGACATTCGGCATAGCGTCTCCTTTATAGAAAGAACCTCGATAATTATATGCGCCCACCGGTTGGGGCGGGCGCATAGGACGGTTTCTTTCGGAACTGTTAGATTGGTCACAGCGGTTCCACGTTGTAGGAATGCTCGCGTTGCACTACGAGTGGACAACCACGCACAGGCCGACTTTGATGCAATCGTGCAGTGCCTTGGCGTCGGCCAGGCGCAGGTTGATGCAACCGTGGCTGCCGCACCACTTGTACGACTCGGCGTTATCGAAGCTCTTGTCGTTTTGCCAGGTGGCGTCGTGGAAGCCGATCATGTTGCCCTCAAACGGCATCCAGTAGCTCACCGGGCTCTCATATTTGGGTTTACCGGTCTCGGGGTCCTTGGCTCCGATCAGGGTGCTGCCGCCGTCGTTGCTGTTGATTTGCCACACACCCTCGGGGGTGGCGTCTTCGCCCGGTTTGCCGGAAATAAAGTTGGCCTCCCACACGATATTGCCGCTCTCGTCATAGTAGCGCGCGTGCTGCTCGGACAGGTCGACGTCGATGTATGCCTTCCAGTCGGGCTCTCCCTTTGCGGTAAAGGTGTCGGCCTTCTGGGAGTACTTGATCTCGATCTCGCCGGTCTGCTTGTTGTTAATGGCGTCCTCGACCTGCTTGGCGAGCGAGCTGCTGTCGATGGACCAACCAAAGTCGCCGCCTTCGACGGCGCACTGCTTGCCATCGGCGCGCGTCCACCAACGAGTGGAGCCCACGGTATTAAAGCCGTTGGCGAGTTCGGCTGCCCAGCTGCTGATCTGCGACGTATCGAGCGTGGGGTTGGCCGGATCGGCAAAGCTGATCCACTGCAACACGGAGCTGCCATCAACCTTACCGGCATCCTCGCCGTTGAGCTTGAGGGTCACGTTGACGCCCAGGAAGTTGTTGGCGGCATCGCATGCGGCCTGAATCTGATCATCGGTCAGCGTTCCATTGAGTGGCTCATAGGCATCGTTGCCGAGCTTGGAAAGATCTACGGTCTCGGCCAGCGAGGCGAGCTCGAGCTCGGCATATTTAATGACATGCTCGCGGTTGAGTTTTTCGTTGGAGCGCGCCTTCTCGACGGTAAACTTGCCCGCTTGCTCGTCATAGGAGCTATTGGCCTCGAACGTGCCCGAACGTCCTTCGTTAAACTCGTCGATGGCGGCGCCCAGATCCTTCTCAAACTTCTTTTGGTCAAAGGTGTCGGAAAGCATGGACAGGTCGACGTCTTGATCAAGATCGACTTCGTAGGAGGTAGCAGTTGTTTTGGTCTTGCCGCTTAAGGATTCCACAAGGCGGACCGGCCAAATAAAGGCTTCGTTGTGGTTGATGATTTCTTTTGCAGCAGCTTCACCGTCGACGATGGGTTCATCGGACTCGGGCTGATAGGTCCAGCTAAAGTCATCGCCTGTCACGGTGAGCTTATAGTGCTTCCAAGCCGAGTTGACCTTGGTGGCGGCAGACGAAGCGTTGGAGAACGAGACATCGACGCCGGCGATGGTGGTGTTGGGGTAGGCTACCTGCGAAAATGCTACGACGCCTACGATATAGACAATGACGATTAGACCCAGGACGACAAAGAGCGTCGTCTTTTTGCCCGACTTATTGTTCTCGGCGGGTTTGCGCGCGGGGCCACGATCGCCTCGAGCGTGCGTGGGGGGCTGCTTGGGCGCATTGCCGTTTGCCTGGCGCTGCTGACGTTGTTGACGCTGCTGTCGCTGTTGGTTCGGGCGTTGGGAAGCGTTTGCTGCACTACGCTGCTGACCGTGGCTCGGCGCGATAGGACGCGGCGACTGAACGCCGCCGGTGTGCCAGCTCGGCTGCTGCGGATCGGGAATCAGTTGAGTTCGATCGTTTTGCGACATCGTATGCATATCCTTCGATTTTCGCCTTGCGGTTCATCGTGTTTTTACTGGGCTTGCATTATAGCGATTGCCCTGCTGTTTGTGGTACGGAAACGGTGGCATTCAAAAGAGGTGGGACATTTGTCCCACCTTTGAGTCGTTCTTTGCCGCTATCCGCACACACCGCATTTTGCACAGGCCGAAAGTGCGGCCGGAGCCTGCGCGATGCCACCCTTTGCCGTCTCGCGCAGCGTGGCCGGTAAAGCGTGGCCCACCGAGAGCATGACGTGTGCCATCTGGTCAAACGGTACCAGGCTCTTAATGCCGGCGAGGGCGAGTTGTGCCGAGCTAAAGGCCGCAGCCACGCCGATGGCGTTACGGTTTTGGCAGGGCACCTCCACGAGGCCGCCTACAGGATCGCAGACCAGGCCCAGCAGGTTGCTCAGCGCGATGGAACTGGCGTCGAGCGCCTGCTCGGGCGTGCCGCCGAGCATCTGCACCAGTGCGGCGGCTGCCATGGCGGCGGCGCTTCCCACCTCGGCTTGGCAGCCGCCCTCGGCGCCGGCAACGCAGGCGCTTGTGGTGAGGTTGAGGCCGATGGCGGCTGCGCAGTAGAGCGCGTCCATGACTTGCTCGTCGTCGAGCTGCAGGCGATCGGCAAGCGCCAGCACGCAGCCGGGCACAACACCCGCGGACCCTGCCGTGGGGGCGGCGACAATCACGCCCATGGTAGCGGAGCGCTCGAGCACGGCCATGGCGCGGGCAACGGCGTCGGTCTGGACGGCGCCCATCAGGTTTGCACTCAAATCGTTGCAGCGGGTTGCTTCGACGAGCTTGGCCTCGCCGCCGATAAGCCCGCCGAGCGAACGTTGCGGATTGGCGATGGGGGCCGTGGTCTCCTCGCGCATGACGTCGAGCACGCGGCGCATGGCGGCGACGGCGTGGGCCTCGCCGGTCAGACGCGCCTCGCGAACGGCCATGACGGCGCCGATGCTGAGCCCCAGTTCCTCGCACGCATCGAGCAGCTGCTCGCCGTCGTCGAAGATCTCCATGGCCGAGACGCCGGGGGAGAGCGACGAGGCCGAGCCTGGGAGCTCGATAAACGTTGCGTAATCGACATTGTCGAGCTTGCGCAGCATGGGGACGACGGTGTCGTCGGTCGCGCCGTCGGTCTCAAAGACGGAGTAGGCCTGGCCGCCTACTTCGGTGCGGTAGGTGCGGCAGAAGGCGATGTTCACGTGTGCGTAGGCGAGCAGGTTGGTGAGCGCGGCGAGTACACCGGGGACGTCCTTGTGCGCCACGAAGAGCGTGGAGTACATGCCCGAGATGTCGACGCCGACGCCGTTAATGCGGCTGATGCGCATCTTGCCGCCGCCCAGGCTCTCGCCGCGAACCTGTGCCGTGGCGCCCGTGTCGTCGACCATGTCGATGTCGACGGTGTTGGGGTGGATGGAGGCGTCGTCGCCCTTGATGTCAAAGTGATATTCGAGGCCCTGCTCGCGCGCGAGGTCGAAGGCCCGCTTGATGTTCTCGTCATCGGTGTCGAGGCCCAGGATGCCCGCGACGAGCGCACGGTCGGTGCCGTGGCCGCGGTAGGTGTGGGCGAAGGAGTTCCACAGGCCAAAGGTGACTTTGGTGATGCGGCCTTCCAGCAGGCTGGCGGCAACTTGGGCGCAGCGCAGGGCGCCGGCGGTGTGCGATGAGCTGGGGCCGACCATGACGGGGCCCAAGATCTCGAATGCCGAGGTCGTAGCTAGTGTTTGCGGCTTGCCTGCCATGGGTGCTCCTTCTTTGTCCCGTCGTTCCGAGGGCTTTAGTATTTGGTCGCCTGCTCGGACAGTCCTGCTCGCACGGAGGCCACATTAAGTGGCCTCCGGCTCGTGCGGAACTCGCGATCGACCAAATACTAAAGCCCTCGGAACTTAGGATACATGGTTGGAGTCGCTCTGCTGCAAAATTTATCGGCCTGTGATTTATTCCATGTCCCAGGTAGGCTCATCTTCACCACCTTTAAATAAAAAAGAAGTACCGGTTGGGGCCGGTACTTCTTTTGGTGCGTTGTTATTTGGCTGTAGCTTTTCGAGTTAGCTTACAGGCCGCAGGCTGCCTTGAGTTCTTCGACTCGATCGGTTTTCTCCCAGGTGAAGTCGGGGTCTTCGCGGCCGAAGTGACCGTAGGCTGCCGTCTTTTCGTAGATGGGGCGACGCAGATCCAGGTCGCGGATGATTGCGCCCGGGCGCAGGTCGAAGGTCTTCTCTACGGCTTCAACGATCTTGTCCTCGGCAACATGCGCGGTACCGAAGGTGTCGACCATGATTGAGAGGGGCTTGGAAACGCCGATGGCGTAGGCAAGCTCGACTTCGCAGCGGTCGGCCAGGCCGGCGGCGACCACGTTCTTGGCGACCCAGCGCGCGGCATACGCGGCGGAGCGGTCGACCTTGGTGCAGTCCTTGCCGCTAAAGGCACCGCCGCCGTGACGGCCGTAGCCGCCGTAGGTGTCAACGATGATCTTGCGGCCGGTGAGGCCCGTGTCGCCCATGGGGCCGCCCACGACAAAGCGACCGGTGGGGTTCACGTAGATGTCCGCGTTGTCCCACGGCATGTTCTCGGCGGCCATGACCGGGGTGATGACGTGCTCGATGAGGTCGGCCTTGATCTTGCCCATGTCCTCGATCTCGGCGGCGTGCTGCGTGGAGATGACGATGGTCGTGACCTCGACGGGCTTGCCGTCTTCGTAGCGCACGGTGACCTGGGTCTTGCCGTCGGGACGCAGATAGGCGAGGGTACCGTCGTGACGCACGGCGGCCAGGCGCTCGGCCAGGCGGCTTGCCAGGTAGTGTGGCATGGGCATGAGGGTCTTGGTCTCGTTGGAGGCATAACCGAACATCATGCCCTGGTCGCCGGCGCCGATCAGGTCGATCGGGTCGGTGGTAGCGCCGGTCTGGGTCTCGAAGGACTCGTCAACGCCCTGGGCGATATCGGGCGACTGCTCGTGGATGAGGCTCATAACGCCGCAGGTGTCGCAGTCAAAACCGAACTTGGCACGGTTGTAGCCAATGCGGCGGATAACACCGCGGGCGATTTCCTGTACGTCGACGTAGGCCTGGGTCCGAATCTCGCCGGCGACAATGACGGTGCCGGTGGTCACGAGGGTCTCGCAGGCGCAGCGGACGTTCTCCACGTTGGCGGGCGCACCGTTGGGGGCGATGTAGCCCTGCTCCTGGAGCTCTATTTCTTTGGAGAGGATTGCGTCGAGGACGGCGTCGCTGATCTGGTCAGCGATCTTATCTGGATGACCTTCGGTCACCGACTCCGACGTAAAAACAAAGGACCCGTGTTGGGGCGGGATGGAACGAAGTTCTTCTGACATGATTGTCCTTTCAAAAACGTGTCCCGGCGACCGTTACCATTCCGCCGGGCTCTCTATTCAAGGGCATATCATAGCGCGTAAATCAAACATTCACACCCTTTCCGCACCTACTCATTGGGGACAGACTTAAATGATCAGCCTTGCCTAAGTGCCGACAGGTTGCCCAAAGACTGGTCATTTAAGTCTGTCCCCAATGAGTAGGTCGGTGCCCTTTGTGCGGAGGTTGCTTTGATGCTTTATACTGATGCGGTTAGACATCCATCCTGCAATCGAGGAGATTTCCATGGCATCAGACGTTCGCGTCCGCTTTGCACCCTCACCGACGGGCAAGCTGCACATCGGCGGCGCCCGCACCGCTATCTATAACTGGGCTTTCGCCCGCGCAAACGGCGGCACGTTCATCCTGCGC
The DNA here is from genome assembly GCA_900554325.1 of uncultured Collinsella sp. GTDB lineage: Bacteria > Actinomycetota > Coriobacteriia > Coriobacteriales > Coriobacteriaceae > Collinsella. The sequence continues at coordinate 4,474 of USHA01000048.1, read as the reverse complement.
ATCGACGACACCGACCCCACCCGCTCCACCGACGAGAACACGCAGATCATCCTGCGCGCCATGCGTTGGCTGGGCCTGGACTGGGACGAGGGTCCCGAGGTGGGCGGCGACTTTGGCCCCTACGCCCAGACCGAGCGCCTGGACCTGTACAAGCAGGCCGCCCAGAAGCTTTGGGACGAGGGCAAGGCCTATCCCTGCTTCTGCACCAAGGAGCAGCTCGACGCCGACCGCAAGGCCGCGCAGGAGCGCAAGGACCCCTTCCAGGGCTATCAGCGCCGTTGCCGCGATCTTGATCCCGAGGAGGCCCGCCGCCGCATCGAGGCCGGCGAGTCCTACGTCCTGCGTATCAAGGTGCCCGAGGACCGCGGCGACGTCGTCATCCACGACGCCGTCCACGGCGAGGTGACCTTCGACGCCAAGGAGCTCGACGACTTTGTCATCTTCCGTTCCGACGGCACGCCCACGTACAACTTCGCGACCGTCGTCGACGACGCCATGATGAAGATCACCCACGTCATCCGCGGCGACGACCACTTGTCCAACACCCCGCGTCAGGTCATGGTCTACGAGGCCCTCGGCGCTCCCGTGCCCACGTTCGCCCACATCTCCATGATCCTGGGCGCCGACGGCAAGAAGCTCTCCAAGCGCCACGGCGCCACCTCGGTGGAGGAGTACCGCGACGCCGGTTACCTGTCCGACGCCTTCGTCAACTACCTGGCTCTGCTCGGCTGGTCGCTCGACGGCGAGACCACGATCATCCCGCGCGATGTCCTGGCCAGCAAGTTCTCGCTCGACCGCATCTCCAAGAACCCCGCGACCTTCGACCCCAAGAAGCTCGATTGGGTCAATGCCGAGTACATCAACGGCATGTCCGATGCTCAGTTTGCCGACGAGATCATGGTCCCAGAGCTGCACGAGGCGGGTCTCATCGAGGGTAATGTCGAGTACGGCGAGGATTGGATCGACGCGCTTGCCGCCATTGTCAAGCCGCGCACCAAGATGCCGGCCGACGCCGTGACCGTCGCCGCTCCCATCTTCGCTACGGTCGAGACGCTCGAGTATGACGAGAAGTCCGTCAACAAGGGCCTGGCCAAGGACGGCATGGGCGCCATTCTTGATGCCGCCAAGGCCGCGCTCGAGGGCGTGGACGAGTGGACGGCCGCCAACATCGATGCCGCGCTTGAGCCGCTCCCCGAGCAGATGGACCTCAAGAAGCGCGTGGTGTTCCAGGCCGTGCGCGTCGCCGTCTGCGGCAACATGGTGAGCCCTCCGCTGGGCGAGACCATGGCGCTCGTCGGTCGTGACGACTGCCTGGCGCGTATCGACCGCGCCCGCACGATGGCGCTGTAACAGTCGCGTAAACGCATGTATCCGAGCCCCGCTCACCACGAGTGGGGCTCTTGTTTCTAAAGACGTATGGGATGGGAGGTACAGAGACCATGGCCGAGCAACTGTCACTGTTTGGTTCGCCGGAACCGGAGGAGACTCCGAAGTCCGCGGCTCCTGCCGCCGCCCCGACGCAGCTTAAACCTACACCTGAGCCCATCGCCGCCTATGCGAGCGTGGTTCTCGACATCCCGGCGCGTGCGCTGTTCGAGCCGTTTGCCTACGGCATTCCGCGGCCACTCGCCAACGATGTCCAGATCGGCTCCACCGTCCTAGTTCATTTTGGCAACCGTGCGGCCGCGGGCTATGTCGTCGACATTGCTCCTGAGCTGGGCGATCTGCAGGGCAACAACGCCCTCGACCCTGCGCGCATCAAGCCCATCGAGGCCATCCTCAGCAAACCGCTCTTTACCGCCGAAGCCGCCCGTATCGCACACTGGATGAGCCGCGAGTACGTCGCAACGCTTTCCGAGTGCCTGCGCCTGTTCTTGCCTCCGGGCGGCAGCCCGCGCGTGGTCAAGGGTGACGACGGCGCATGGTCGGTTGAGCGCCCAGCCGTCAAGCCTATCCAAAACCGTTGGGTCATGCTTACGCCCGAGGGTTTCGACTATACGCCGCCCAAGACTGCAGTTCGCCAGCGTCAGCTCATTGAGGCGCTCCAGTGCGGCCCGGTCACGACGCGCGACCTCAACCTTCTCTATAACAGCATGTCGGCGACCATCAAGGCGCTCGAAAAACGCGGCGTCGTGGTTGTGGAGGAGCGCCGCGCCTGGCGTGGATGCAGCGAGCAGACCACGCTGTCCTCGGCAAGCGGCAAGGCGCCGGTCGCACTTACCAACGGCCAGCAGCAGGCGCTCGCGCAGATTGAGCGCGCCCGTCTTGACGCCCACGGAGACGTGGTCCTTGTCGACGGCGTCACCGGCTCCGGCAAAACCGAGGTGTACCTCTCCGCCATCGAGCGCGTGCTCGCAGCCGGTCGCTCGGCGTGCGTGCTCGTGCCCGAGATCTCGCTGACGGCCCAAACCGTCGGCCGCTTTCGCTCGCGCTTTGGTGAGACGGTCGCCGTGTTCCATTCGCGCCTTTCGGCCGGCGAGCGCCTGGACCAGTGGGATATGGTCGCCAGCGGTGCCGCGCGCGTGGTCGTGGGCGCCCGCTCGGCGCTCTTTTGCCCGCTTGACGACCTGGGCCTCATCATCATCGACGAGGAGCACGAGACCAGCTACAAGCAGGGTTCCAGCCCGCGCTACCACGCGCGCGAGGTGGCGGCCGAGATGGCGCGCCGCTACCGCTGCCCGCTCGTGTTGGGCTCCGCCACGCCTTCTGCCGAGGCCCTCGACCGCTGCCGCCGCGGCACGTACAACGGTGCCACCTGGACGCGCGTCGAGATGCCCGAGCGCCCGGGGCATGCCGTGCTGCCCACGGTTCGCATTGCCGACCTGCGCCGCGAGTTCTCGCACGGCAGTCGCTCCATGTTCTCAAAACCGCTGATTGAAGGACTGGAACGTGTGGTCGAGCGCCGCGAGAAGGCCGTGCTGCTGCACAACCGCCGTGGCTTTGCGCCATTCCTGATGTGCCGCGAGTGCGGCTGCGTCCCCACCTGCAACCACTGCTCCACCGCGCTTACGTATCACGAGCGCACGCACACGCTGCAGTGTCACACCTGCGGATCGTCCTGGCGCGTGCAGCCGTATCCCGCGCCCACGAGCCGCTGTCCCAAATGTGGAAGTCGCTACCTGGCAAAAATGGGTCTAGGCACGCAGCAGATCGAGGACGCACTGCACCAGATGCTTCCCGAGGATGTCGCCATTATTCGCATGGATGCCGATTCCACGCGCGGCAAGGATGCGCACAAAAAGCTGCTCGAGCAGTTCGATGCGGCCGATTGCGCCGTGTTGCTGGGCACCCAGATGATCGCAAAGGGTCTCGACTTTCCTGAGGTCACGCTCGTGGGCGTGGTCAATGCCGACTTCGCCCTCAAGCTGCCCGACTTTCGCGCAGGGGAGCGCGCCTACGACCTGCTGGAACAGGTGGCGGGCCGTGCCGGTCGCGGCGATCGCCCCGGCGAGGTTATCATTCAGACCTACCTGCCCGAGGATCCGGTCATTCGCGCCGTCGCCGAGCACAATCGCTCGATCTTTACCGGCTACGACCTGGACCAGCGCCGCGACGCCCTGTATCCGCCGTTTGTTCGCCTGGTCAACATTTTGGTATGGTCGGCGAACCGAGACGACGCGCAAGACTACATCGGGCGCATTGCAAAGCTTCTTAAGCGCCGCTGGCATGCCGCCGCGCCCGACTTTTTGCGGGCGGGGAGTGCCGTGCCCCAGGTGCTGGGCCCGGCTTCGTGTGTAATCGAGAGAGCCAAGGACCGTTACCGCTTCCATCTACTTGTGAAGTCGCCCGTGGGGTACCATGTCTCTGACGATATCGACGCCTGCCTCAAAGAGGTGGGCTCTGTACGCGGCGTGAGCGTGAGCGTTGACGTCGACGCCTATGATTTGATGTAACAACCCGAAAGGATGGCCATGGAAGCCAACGGAATCGTACTGTCGCCCGACCCTCGTTTACGCCAGGAGTGCGCCGTCATCGAGGAGATCACCCCGGCGATCGAGGTACTTGCCGAGAAGATGAAGAAGATGATGTTCGACAACGGCGGTTGCGGCCTGGCCGCCCCGCAGATCGGTGAGCTCATTCAACTCGTCACCATCGACTGCGACTACAGCGACAAGAATGACTACGATCCGTACGTGCTCATCAATCCCGTGATTGTGGAGCAGAGCGACCATCTCGTTCCGTTTAGCGAGGGCTGCCTGTCTATCCCCGGCATTAGCTGCGAGATCGAGCGTCCCGACCATGTCGTCGTCGAGGCATACGACCTGGATGCCAACCTGATTCGCTATGAGGCCACGGGCGACCTGTTCTGCGTGTGCCTGCAGCACGAGATTGATCACCTGCACGGCAACACCATGTTCGAGCGACTGAAGCCTATGCAGAGGATTAAGGCCGTCAAGGAGTACCAGGACGCCCTGGCCGGTCTCGAGAAGGATCAGATCGTTGCTGCTCCCGTTAAGAGCGAGTACGGTTACCA
>USHA01000047.1 GCA_900554325.1 uncultured Collinsella sp. | reverse complement strand
ATCGCTTCGCACGACGAGCCACACCCACCGGCGCCTTACCGGCGGCGGACTGCTCGTCCATATTGCCCTCGCCCGTTATGACTAGGTCGACATCGCATACGCGCTCGTCAAACCCAATCAGATCGAGCACCGTCTCCACGCCCGAGCGTAGCTCCGCGCCGAGCGCCAGCAACGCCGCGCCCAAGCCACCGGCAGCGCCCGCGCCGGGCACGCCAAGCACCGAGCCAAATGTCCGTGCGTTCTCGGGTGTGCGCAACAACCCCTGGGCTCGCGCCTCGAAAATTGCCGCATCGAGCAGGCGACCGTAGCCGACCATCCAGCCGTCGTATCTGCACAGCACCTCGACATCATCCGCCGGCAGGCCCTTCTGCCCGCCAAACACCGCCAGTGCGCCTCGACGCCCCACGAGCGGATTCTCGACATCGGAAAGCACCACGACACGTGCGCCGTTCAGCGTCCGAAGCGCTGGCGCCACATCGATACTCGCCACGTGTTCAAGGCCTGCAAGACCGGGAACGATATCGCAGCCGTGTTCATTGACAAGGTGGGCGCCCAGCGCCTGCAGCATACCGGCGCCGCCATCGTTGGTGGCGCTGCCGCCCAAACCAATATAGATAGTCTTTGCGCCCATGCGAACCGCGCGAAGCATGAGCTCGCCCACGCCATAGGTTGTAGCAGCCAGCGCCGACGACTCCGTGCAAGGTGAATACCCGATGCCTGCGGCTTCGGCCATCTCAATAACAGCCGACTCGTGCTCGATATCAACCAGCATCCGGGCAGACGTGCGCTTGCCCAAGGGACCTGCCACCTCGCAGGTCACAATCTCACCGCCGCACGCGGCGATAGCATCGAGCGTTCCCTCGCCACCATCCGCCAGCGGCAATGTGCACACCTCGGCATCGGGCCAAACGCGGCGCACGCCTTCGGCAACCGCCGCCTCCGCCTGCGCACTCGAAACGCTGCCCTTAAAGGAGTCGATCGCCAACAGCACACGGCGGGGCCGGCGCTGCACGGGGCCAAAATCAACCGCCGCGCCAGCATCCTCTTCGGCACCCGCGAGCGCTGCGGCGTGAGCGGCGTGTGCTTCAAGATCGGCCCCACAGCCGCAATCAGCGCCGCCCGCTCCGCGCAGACCGTCAAAATAGCTACTCAGCAGCTCACGGCATTCATCCGCCAAGGCCCCAGCCGTCACGTTAAACCGATGATTCAGGCGCGAGTCGGCATTCAAATCGTATAGGGATCCCAACGCGCCCGCCTTGGCGTCGCTCGCGCCATACACGCAGCGCCCCACGCGCGCGTTAACCATAAGGCCTGCGCACATGCAGCAGGGTTCCAACGTCACATAGACCGTACAGTCGGAAAGGCGCCAGCGACCGAGCGCCTGGGCAGCGGCGCACACGGCCGCAAACTCGGCATGAGCCGAAGGGTCCTGGTCGAGTTCGCGCCGATTGTGCGCCCTCGCGGCGATCTCACCGTCGCGCACCACTACGGCTCCGATGGGCACCTCGCCCACCGCCGCGGCGGCTCGCGCCTCCGCCAGCGCCTCGCGCATGAACTTCTCGTCGATTTCGGTGATCGTCATCGTTCGCCTTCCCTGTTGCAAATTCAAAACGATGCTATCATTACGACTCACGGAGAGATGGCAGAGCGGTTGAATGCGGCGGTCTTGAAAACCGTTGAGCGCGAGAGCGTTCCGGGGGTTCGAATCCCCCTCTCTCCGCCACTTTAGTGATTCACCGGTGTCATGGTCCGCTCAAACAGTGCATCGACCACGTCGGCTATCTCAGGTCGACGCTCAAGATCGTGGCCCGATTCCCACCATATCGTGAAAAGTCGAATAATACCGCCGGCGACAAACTCAGACGTCGTCTCGAGTGACACGGGGGCCAGGGCATCCTCGGCAAGCACGTTCATCACACGCTCGCGGATGGAGCGGGCAATACGGTCGCAAATAACGTTGGTCAACATGCCCGACATGCTGCTTGCCAAAATGTTATCCATGAGCTGCTCGTGCGCCAGAATTAAATCCATGGCATCGTCCAAAATCGCGTGCCGAAGCGCGCGCACGTCCTCGGCAGACACTGCGCCGGCCTCATCGGGCTGTTTTTGCGGCAAGCCCGACATGAGTTCATCGATATAAAAGGCAAAGTAATCGTTCTTGTCGCGAAAGTGCTTGTAGAACGTCGTGCGGCGAATCATGGCGCGGTCGCACAGCATGGCAACCGTCAGGTCCTCAAAACAATGCTCCTCGAGAAGCTCGGTGAAGGCATCGAACAGGGCGCGGTAGGTTTTCTTAATGCGAAGGTCCACTGGTATCGCCATCCTCGGGGCAAAGACAACACTCGTCAATCTGTCGCATATCTTACACCTGTACCTCGCGTGCTTTGTCCCGGTGCCAACCCCGCCGAAAACACAACGCTTACCGGAAAGTTCGGCACGGTAAAACGTTGCGGGTATACTAGTAGCGTTATACCAACGGCAGCTGGCGCATGCCGCCGCGGCCATTCGAAACGGAGACATCATGATTACCGTCATCATCGGCATCGTTGTTGTCATTGTGATTGTCTGCGCCATCGCCGGCATCTACAACAACATGGTCACCAAGCGTAACCGCATCGATAACGCCTGGCAGAACATCGATACGCAGTTGCAGCGCCGCAACGACCTGATCCCCAACCTGGTCGAGACCGTCAAGGGCTACGCCAAGCACGAGCAGGAGACGCTCTCCGCCGTGATCAGCGCGCGTAACACCGCCGTCAAGGCCACCACGCCCGAGGCCAAGATGGAAGCCGACAACGTGCTGACCGGTGCGCTGCGTCAGCTCTTCGCCGTGGCCGAGGCCTATCCCGATCTTAAGGCAAACACCAACTTTACGCAGCTGCAGGCATCGCTCGAGGATACCGAGAACAAGATTAGCTATGCACGCCAGAGCTACAACGATTGCGTGCTCAGCTACAACAACGCCATTCAGACGTTCCCGGCTGTCATCTTTGCCGGCATCTTTCAGTTTAAGGAGCGCCAGGGCTTCGAGGCCGCCGAAGCAGCCCGCCAGGCCCCGACCGTCAAGTTCTAGTAGTTTGGCAGCGCATCCTTAATCGGCCAAATGCATAAACCGCCCCGTCGAATGCATACTTCGACGGGGCGGTTTCCTTTTTCGCGAAGGTCCCCCTCTAAGCGCCGTGCATTTTTAGGAGTATTCAACATAACCAAGAGCTTCGGGCGCCACGATAAATGCCAAAGACCGCGAATATCCCTGCAATTCAAACGCTGCCAGCCCATAACCCCGCCCATCATTCGTAGAAAACATCGAGAAATCCCGATTTTTTGCCCGAGGTCGGTATGCAGGGGCCTTCGATTGCAGAATACTCGCAAAAATGCACGTCGCCGCCACCCCCACATGGCGCGAACCAAAACAAAAGCGCGGCCTTCCTTCCCGGCGCACTCCGCAGGACGCAAGAAGCCCTCGCCGCACGAAGTGCGCAGCGAGGGCTTCTTGCATGTCCGAGGACGCGCCGGGAGGGAGCTTACTCTCTGCCCGGACAGGAAAGGCTAATTACGCGACAGTGTAAACCCAGTTGTGCTTGTCCTCGACAGCACCAGACTGGATGCCGGTCAGGGTCTCGCGGAGCTTCTTCATCACAGGGCCGATCTCGGTGTAGCCAGCCGGGAAGGTCACGGTCTCGTCGGCGCCGTAAACCTTGTTGTCGATCTCGCCAACCGGGGAGATGACGGCAGCGGTGCCGCACAGGCCGCACTCGACAAAGGTACCGGCCTTGACCTCGGCCCACTCGACGGGACGCTGGTCGACGGTCATGCCCAGGTCCTGAGCGACCTGAACGAGCGAACGACGGGTGATGGAGGGCAGGATGGAGTCGGTGTGCGACTGCGGAACGACGAGCGTGCCATCCTCTTTCACGAACAGGACGTTGGCGCCACCGGTCTCCTCGACATAGGTGCGGGACTCGGAGTCGAGATACAGGTTCTCGGCATAGCCCTCGCGATGGGCCTCCATCGTGGGCTTAAGGGACATGGCGTAGTTCAGGCCGGCCTTGATGTTGCCGGTACCGTGCGGTGCGGCGCGGTCGTACTCGGAAACGCGCAGCTTGACAGGCTTGAGGCCACCCTTAAAGTACGGACCGACCGGGGTCACGAGAATGCGAAACGTGTACTCAGGAGCGGGAGCCACGCCGATCACGTCACCGGAGCCGATCATAAACGGACGCACGTACAGGGTCGCGCCGGAGCCGAAGGGCGGAACCCAGGCGGCGTTGGCAGAGACGACCTGCTTGACGGCCTCAACGAACTTGTCCTTGGGGAACGGGGGCATCTCGAGGCGCTGGGCAGAGTTGTACATACGCTCAGCGTTCATGTCGGGACGGAAGCAGACGATGCTGCCGTCCTCGGCGGTGTAGGCCTTCAGGCCCTCAAAGACCTCCTGACAGTAATGGAAGATGCCGCCGCACTCGGAGACATGCAGGGTGTGGTCGGTGGTCAGGCCGCCCTCGTCCCACTCGCCATCCTTCCAATGAGCCTCGTAGCTGTAATCGGTCTTCATGTAGCCAAAGCCGAGGCTACCCCAATCGATATCCTTCTTCTCGACAGTCATATGTCGCTCCTTACATACACAGTTGCAAACTCGCGAACCCGCACGCAAGGACCGAGGCCGACCGCGTCGCAACGTCGCACGCCCGGAGCGTAGAGCCGGACGGGACACGCGAACAGCATCAAAGCCGATGGCACGTCGATTCGCATGCACGAGATTGTACTCCCCGTACGCGTCTGATAAAACGCTTTTCTTTAACTAAGTAAAGTATTTTCATTTGACCGAAAACTAAAGAGGCCCGCCACCGTAAGCGGTGACGGGCCTCAACTGTACGGTCTGCGCGCTGGCTCGAGCTAGGCGTTCTATTTGCCCAGCTTGGCCTTAACCAGACCGACCACGGTCGGGATGATCGACACGGCAACGATGCCGATAATCAGCAGCTCAAAGTGCTCCTGCACAAAGGGAATGCCGCCAAAGAAGTAGCCCAGCAGCGTAAAGACCGTCGACCAGGTAATGCCGCCCAGCACGTTAAAGACGACAAAGTTGCGCCAGTGCATGCCGCCCATGCCAGCGATAAAGGGCACAAAGGTGCGGATAAACGGGAAGAAGCGACCCAGGAAGATGGCCAGGTGACCCCACTTGTCCAAGAAGTCCTCGGACTTTTTGATGCGCTCGGGCGTCATGGCCTTGACCTTGCCCGAAGCGATGATCTTGCGGCCAAAGAAGTGACCGATCATAAAGTTGCACTGATCGCCCAAAATGGCAGCGGCCCATGCGGTGGCCAGAAGCGCCACGATGTTAAAGCCGCCGTTGTGGGCAAAGAAACCCGAGGCGAACAGCAGCGAATCACCGGGAAGGAACGGGAAGAACACCACGCCCGTCTCGATAAAGATGATCAGGAACACGCAGCCATAGGCCATAAGCGGGCCGGCGGCGATCCAGCTGGCGATCGCGGTGCGCGGGTCCTTAAGCAGCTCGGCAATAAAATTAATGAAACCCATGAAGTAAAACCTCTCAGTTGTGGGCGCGGATACGTCCAAGTTGACCAGTATACGGTTGCAGTGCCCCCTCGTGCGCAACCCCACAAAAGCATGACTCCATTACCAGCAAGTTTGCATAACTGACATCTGTAGCGCAATGGCGCCAAGATTGTCCTTCCTAATCCCTAGCAAATCGCTATACTTTATTGAATCGCGTTGCCATGGCGCTAAGGGAGGGCGGCCGGTGAGCTTTATCAATACCATTCGCGAGGATATCAAGACCGTCCAGGCGCAAGACCCCGCTGCACAAAACGGTCTGGTCATCTTCCTTTCCTATCCTGGCCTGCACGCCAAGTGGAACCACGTGCCCGAGCACTGGCTCTGGGAGCACGGTCATCGCTCGCTCGCCCGCGTGCTCTCGCAAATCACCCGCCACATCACCGGCGTCGAGATTCATCCCGCGGCACAGATCGGCAAGCATTTCTTTATCGACCATGCCATGGGCGTCGTCATCGGCGAGACCACCATCGTGGGCGACAACTGCGTGCTCTACCAGGGCGTCACGCTCGGCGGCACCGGCAACGAGACCGGCAAGCGCCACCCCACCCTAGGCAACAACGTCACCGTGGGCACGGGCGCCAAGGTGCTCGGCAACATCCGCATCGGCAACAACGTCAAAATCGGCGGCAACTCGGTCGTCGTCAAGGACGTGCCCGACAACTGCACCGTCGTGGGCGTGCCGGGACGCATCATCAAGCGCAACGGCTGCCGCGTGTTTGAGGAGAGTTTCGACGCCAAGCAGCATCGCGAGTACATGCCCGACGACGCCGCCGAGCAGTCCGCGCTCAACCGCCAAGGCATCACCGAGAACGCCCGCCGCGTCAAAGAACTCGAGCGAGAGGTGGCCGAGCTCAAGGCCCTCGTCGCCAAGCTCGTGGACGAACGCTAGGAACGCAAGCGGCACAAAACGACATCGGCATCAACGCAAGAAGGCGCGCCAGGGAATTCATCCCCGGCGCGTCTTTCTTTTTGATGTGACATGTGGGACTGTCCCTTTGTCACATTATGCGAACTGACTCAGATAGAGGTCGGCGTAAGCGCCCTCGGCAGCCAGCAGCTCCTTATGCGTGCCCTGCTCGATAATGTTGCCGTGATCCATGACCAAGATCAGGTCGGCATCCACAATCGTCGACAGGCGGTGTGCGATCACAAAGCTCGTGCGCCCGCGCATAAGCGCATCCATGGCACGGCCGATAGCAAGCTCGGTGCGCGTGTCCACGCTTGAGGTCGCCTCGTCCAGGATGAGAATCGCCGGGTTGTTGAGCAGCACGCGCGCAATGGTCAGCAACTGGCGCTGGCCCTGGCTGATGCTTTCGGCATCGTTGGCCACGCGCGTGTCGTAGCCCTGCGGCATGGTGCGCACAAAGAAGTCGACCTGCGCGGCACGAGCGGCGGCCACAATTTCGTCGCGCGTCGCCTCGGGGCAGCCGTAGGCGATATTCTCGGCAATCGTGCCGTCGAACAGCCAGGCGTCCTGCAGCACCATGCCAAACTGCTGCCGTAGCTCGCCGCGGTCCATGCGGCTCGTATCCACGCCGTCGAGCGTAATACGCCCGCCGTCAATCTCGTAGAAACGCATGAGCAGGTTGATGAGCGTCGTCTTGCCTGCGCCCGTGGTTCCCACCACGGCAATCTTCTGGCCCGGCTCGGCGGTAAACGACACGTCGCGCATAAGCGGCTTGTCGGGCGAATAACCAAAGCGCACATGCTCAAAGGAGACGCGGCCCTCCACGCGACCCGGCAGCTTGGCGGCCTTGTCCGGCAGCGGATCGGCCTCCATCTCGGGCTCATCGAGCAGGTCGAACACGCGCTCTGCACTCGCCAGCGCGCTCTGCAGCGAGTTGAAGGTAAACGACAGCTGCGTCATGGGTTCGGACGCCTCGTAGATAAACTGGAAGAACGCCTGGAACACGCCGACGGTCATGTGACCGGCAACCAGCATGCTGCAGCCCACCAGCGCGATCACAATCTGCGCCAAACGGCCGATAAAGCGCACCGCAGGGCCGACGGCATTGATCATAAAGTCGGCCTTGGTGCTCACACGAGCCAGTTCCTTCGAAGCCTCGTGCACCTCAGCGGAGCTCTGACGTTCGCGGTTAAACGCGCGGATCACCAGACGGCCCGAATAGCCTTCCTCGACCGCACTCGTAATCCTGGACACCCACTCCTGGCGCTCGCCCGTCACATCGTGTGTGCGGCGCGAGACGACCTTCGTCACCAGCAGCGACAGTGCCGTAAAGAACAGAAAGACGAGCGTAAGCTGCACGCTGAACACGAACATCACGCTCACAGCACCAACAACCGTGCCGATCGACACGAGCAGCTGCAGCAATCCGCGCTGCATGCTCTCGGACATCTTGTCCAGGTCGTTGGTCGCGCGGCTGACGACCTCGCCGGGACGATGCGCGTCAAAATAGGCGAGCGGCAGACGGTTGAGCTTTTGTGCGATGCGGTTGCGTAGGCACAGGTTGAGGCGTTCGGCAACGCTCGACATCAAAAAGCTCTGGAGCGCGTAGAACGAGGCAGCGGCCGTCCAGATCATAAAGTAGATGAAGATGGTCCTGCCGCAGTTCTCCCAGGTGATGTTGAAGGTGGTGTCGTTGGCAAACGCCACCTGAATGTGGCTCCACAGCTCATCGATCACGCGGGCGCTATATGCCGGCGCAGCAGTGTTAAAGATGGCATAGAACACAATGCTCGCGAACACGATATAGAAGCGCCAATGGTCGCCGGCAGCCTCGCTCCACAGGCGGCGCACCGTCGCCCAGGTATCTCGAGGCGTCTCGTCCTCGTCTTCATCGTCCACGTCGCGCATACGCTCTGCCTCGGCGCGGGCGCGCTCGTCCTCGGCACGTTCGTTTTCCTCGTAGAGTGCCTGGCGGCGAGCCTCGCGCTCCGCCGCCTTGGCGGCTTCGTCCAGGCCGGGTGTGGCGCCCGTCTCCTCAACTGTCTCTGCAACCGCGGCATCCTCGGCGATGGCCTGCTTCTTGAGCTCCTCGGTCATGCTACTCACCTCCCTTCATCTGCGATTCCGCGATAGCGCGGTACACCTCGCAGGTTTCCATGAGTTCGTCGTGCGTGCCTAGGCCCACGATCTCGCCGTCTTTGAGCACCACGATCTGATCGGCATGCAAAATAGTCGAGATACGTTGCGCGATGATGAGCACCGCGGCATCGCGCGTCTCGTCCTGCAGCGCATGGCGCAGGGCGGCATCGGTCTTAAAGTCCAGGGCCGAAAAACTGTCATCGAAGATATATAGATCGGCATGCTTCATGAGTGCGCGGGCGATCGCCAGGCGCTGGCGCTGACCGCCCGAGAAGTTCGTGCCGCCCTGGGATACCGGAGTATCGAGCCCCTGGGGCTGATCGAGCACAAAGGTGCTCTGGGCAACCTCCAGCGCATGGAGCATGTCAGCCTCGGTCGCGCCCTCGTTGCCAAAGCGCAGGTTGCTCGCCACCGTACCCGAGAACAGCCACGCCTTCTGCGGCACGTAAGCGATATGCCCGCGAATCTCACCTTGCGAAAGGTCGCGCAGATCGATGCCATTCAGGCGAATGGCGCCCTTCGTGGCATCGTGGAAACGCAACAAGAGCTTGGCCACCGTTGACTTGCCCGAGCCCGTTGAGCCTACAATCGCCGTGGTCTGGCCACGGCGACAGGCAAAGCTCAGGTCGCACAGGGTGTCCTCGTCGGCATCGTCAAAGCGAAACGACATGTGGTCGAACATGGCCACCGCATCGGCTTCGTCTTGGGGCTCGCGCGCCCCGTCATCCAGCGTGCGCTCGCCATCGACGATGCTCGGCTCAATCTCCAACACCTGCTGCGCACGGTTCAGGCACGCGGCAGCACGCGGAAGCGTCAGCACCACCATCTGGGCCATCATCACAAAGAACAGGATCAGAATTGCATACTCCAGCACCGCCGAGATACTCGCAATCTGCATGGCGTGGGCGCCTACGCGGTTGCCGCCCACCCACAGCACCGCCACCTCGGCGATGTTCATCAAAAAGAAGCTGGAGCTGTCGAGGCCCACAAACAGGTGGTTGACTTTGATGGCGTTGGCGGCGTATTCGCTAAACACCTCGTCCAGGCGCCGCTCCTCGTGACGCTCCTTGTTAAACGCACGGATGACGCGCACGCCCACGATGTTTTCGCGCAGCACCACGTTCATGCGGTCGATAAAGCTCTGCAAGCGCATAAAGATCGGAGCCGCGTTGGCAACCGTAAAGACCGCCGCCACCAGCACAATCGCAACGACTACGCCCAGAAGCGTGCCCATGGCGGGATCGATAAACCAGGCGAAGATGATGCCCGCCACAGCCAAAAACGGCACGGGCAGCACCAGCTGAATCGTCTGCAGAATCGCCTGCTGAATCACGTTGATGTCGTTGAGCGAGCGCGTAATCATCGATCCGGTGCCAAAGCGCTCAAAATCGCTGGCCGCGAGTTCGAGCGACTTGTCGTACACGGCATTGCGGATATCGCAAGCCACGTTGGCGGCCAGGCGCGCCGAAAGATAGCAGCCCAGCACCGTGCCGCCGCTAGCCATGCTGGTCGCGATAAACATGTATAGGCCGTTGCGTAAAATGTAGTCGACATCGCCCGTGGTAATACCGGTGTTGACCATGTTCGCCAGCATCGTGGGAACCAGCAGCGTACCGACGTTATCCACCAGCAGCACCAGCAGCGTCACTGCGACAAGCCCTCGATAGGGCTTCAAAAACCTCATTAACAGTCGCACGACTCCCCCTCACCTTGATTCTCGGCTTGGCTCTCGGCAGCGATATGCTGCTTAAAGGCATCGCACTCATCGCCGAGCACCTGAGAGAATTTGCCGATCAAGCGCATAATCTCGCGCTGCTCACATGGCTCAAGCGCGCCAAAGGCTCGCTGCTCGGCCTTGAGTGCCGGCAGCGCATAACGCTCGGCAAATCGCCTGCCCTCTTCGGTCAGGCTCACAACCTTGTTCTTACGACTGCCTTCGGCAAACCCCAACGTTGCGAAGCCCCGCGCCGTCAAGGTTTTAATTGCCGAGTTGATGGTCTGCTTGCTGTAGAACCATTCGCTTGTCAGACGGCTTACGGCAATACTGCCGCCCGCCGTGCTAGTGTCGACGAGCATCCAATAGGCGCAGTCCGAAAGGCCGCAGGCGCGCGAGAACTCCGAATAGATATGGTCGAGTCCATTGAGCAACCGATCGAAGTCGACCAGCGTAACCGCACTATTCATCTATCCCACCATTCAATTGTCCGATTTTTGACCAATTATGTGTCTCTAGATTAGTCCGAGTTTTGACTATCGTCAACAGGCTCTCCGCAAATGCGTGCATTTTTATGGCCTATCGGCAGAAAAAGACCGCCGGCGCGGGGGCGGCGCCAGCGGTCACGTGAAAATCGGGTTTTATTGCCTGTTAAGCGGCGACGGCCTCATAGACCGTAGCGCCCGAGAAGCTGTCATGCAGGCTCTTGCCGGCAATCCACGGCAGCTCGACGACCTCGCAGACCGTGTTGACCAACTCAGAACAGTCAGTAAAGTGGCCCTTGTCGTTGAGGGCCTCGCAATCCTGAACACGCCAATAGCCATCGGTGTGCGTGATGTAGTACTCGTGATCGTTGATCGACACGAAAGCGCGCGTCTTGGAACGCAGCAGCTTCAGAAATCCTTCGAAATCGGTCTCGACGACATCTCCAGCCTGGAACATGATGTTACCTCCTGGCCCGGCGCCACCACGGCGCATTGATAAACGTTGGTACTCCTTTAGTAAAACCTTTATCAGAGGTTATGCGTTCGTCATTTAGGCAAGTGGTAAAAAACCGCAGGGTAGACGGGATAAAACGTTTAACCATCCCATTTGTTTGTCACATTCTGAAGGTACTTTTATGCAAACCTACTTTCCCAATTGGAATCTATCCTTTTGGCCGGGCAATTGACCGTCTATCGTTTGAGCCCGACGGGTATGAACGGGGCATCTGCAACGCCACCGCAAGGAGACACCATGGAGACTATCGAAGCACTCATTCACCGCCGCAGCTGCCGCAACTACAGCGATCGTCCCGTCGAGGCCGAAAAGCTTGCACGTATTATCGAAGCCGGCCAATATGCACCGAGCGGCATGGGCCGCCAGCCGGTGACGTTTGTCGCCGTCACCGACCCCGCGACCGTCGAGCGTCTCTCGCAGCTCAACGCGCAAGTCATGGGCAGCAACAGCGACCCCTTCTATGGCGCCAAGACCGTTGTGGTGGTGCTGGTTGACCGCAGCGTGCCCACACATCTGGAAGACGGCTCGCTCGCCATGGGCAACCTGCTCAACGCTGCCTATGCGCTGGGCGTTGATTCGTGCTGGATTCATCGCGCCCACGAGGTTTTCGATTCGCCCGAGGGCCTGGAGCTACTGGCCAGTTGGGGTCTACCCGCCGACGGCAGCCTGCGCGGTGTCGGTCACTGCATTCTGGGCTATGCCGAGGACACGCTGCCCGAGCCCAAACCCCGCCGCGACAACGTGGTCTACGTAAGGTAATTAGTTCCGCCATTCTACCGAACGGCGGACCCGCTGAAAGGCCCCGTCCCAAATTTGCTGCCCCACTCGCAACTTATCCCGCCGATGGAGTTGTTGCCGTTTCATTTGCCTGGGCCGTTTCGGCGTCGTCGCCTTGCTTGTCTTCGTCCTTTTGCACATCGGCGATGGTGGAGGCCGCCGCAACGATACTGCGCTGGGGCGCGACGCTCGTCTGGGCCTGAGCGCCCTCGACAACTTCTGTACCTACATGCGCGAGCTCGGGCGATTTAAACATTGCGTCCAAGTTGGCGCCACCGCCGGCATATCCGAGCGCAGCGAACGCGATGACGATCACTGCAACGGCGGCCACGATCGGCACATAACGATGCCAACCAGCAGGATTGAGCCCACTGCGGCGGGCTGCCCCGCGGCTGATGTAGCCGAGCGTGCCGTCGTGCTTGAGCTTGGAGCCCACCACGCGTTTGCGGCCCCACAGCGAGGACTCTGCCTGCATTGCCAAGCGGGCGCTTGCCGAAGGATAGCCGTATTTAGTGCGCTTGAACGAGCCATCAAACCCCGAGGCGTGTTTGCCCCACGTCACCGATGTTGTGCGTCGGTTGACCGGCGCGGCACTCCGCCTTCTGCGGCTCGGTTTTGAAGTCTCAGCCATATGCCCTCGCACGCCGTAACCAAATCGAAACAATAACGCTTTGGACTGTAGCACACGCGTCGCGTGCGGTCACGGGCGCCTCGCTCAACGGTCATCGTCCTTCAGCAAGCGCCACAGCGTTGTACGGCTTATGCCCAGCACCTCCGCCGCACGGGTTCGGTTGCCGTGGAGATGGTCTACAACCAGATGCGCGATATCTCGCTCGGTATCGGCCAGCGGTCGCAGGATATACAGGTCACTTTCAAGCGTCGGGGCGCCAAAGGTTGCGGTCTTAATCACGTCCTCTTGGGCGAGCACTTCCTCCGCCACAGCGCGGTCCACCGTGCCCGTCCCCACCAATATATACAGTCGTTCCGAGACCTCGCGGAGCTGCAGATAGTTGCGCGGCCAGCGGTAAGCATCGAGCGTCTTCGTCGCCGCGGCAGACAGCGTGGGCGCTGCCGTCCCAAATGCATCAGCGAGATATTCCAAATAGCGCGCGACCTTCGTCGACGCGGCTCCCTGCTCGGCGATTGCCGGCGCGACGCTCACCGCACAGGCGAAGCGCTCGGTCACAAAGGCGGCTTGATCACTTTCGCCGCCGCCCGGCATGTCATTCGCCGTCAGCACCACATGGCAGCGCGTCGCCAACGCGGTGTCGGTCATCGTGGAGACCAGCTCGCGGAGGCGCTGGGGGCCAACCGCGTTCCAGCCCTCAATGCAAAGGGTCAGCCCCATTTGGAACAACGGCGATTCGACGCTTTTGAGTACATGGCGCCAACCGCGCTCGGTGAGCTCATCGAGCGCAACGGAAACAAAGGGCTGATCGGCAAAAGGACCGTCCAGATAGAGGCGCTTGGCGATCTCGACCTGACCCGCTCCCAGCTCGCCCTCGAGCATAAGAGGCACACCGCGCGCGTAACTCTCTGCAACCGGCGCAGCCACCGAGGCCGCCCCCTCAACGATGCCGTACGCGCTCGATTCGTAGCGGGCCTCAACTTCGTCGGCGTTGAGCCACTCGATGCCCGCATGCGCCGCGGCACCGCGCACCTCGCGGACCACGACGACCCAAAGCCCCCCGCCCTCTTTGTCGGTGGGGCGAACGGTCAGGCTCAGGCGCGCACCCGCACGCCCCATAACCAGACGCGCGCCGTCTCCTATACGGTCGAGGCGCTCAGCTACAAAAGCCGCCACATCCCGCTCAAGCGCCGCGTCATTCATGGTCGAGATCGCGACGTCCCCACGCGCATCGATTGCCAATGCCGAGGCCCCGGCAGCAGCCAGGGCCTCGGTCAAGATGTTCAGCTTGGCATCGCTATCCATGATTTGCCCCTGTCCGCGGCGACATGCAGCCGCCGACGGTCGCACGACCGAGTGTTTCAAAATTGAACGATATTGCTCACCAAACACTATAGGGCAGAAAGCGCCGTCCTGCGAGTATAGGTGTTGCCCCGCATCGCCATCCTGGCGGGGCGATAAGAGCTCTTCGGGACTTATAAACCTGCGGACAAGCCATACCCGCAAGAGCTCCTATCGCTCCACCGTGAGAATGCGCTCACCAGCAACCAGCACGCAAACAAGCTACTTCTCTACCAGATTCCCAGCACGTGTTGCATTCCCAAACTCATGCACGCAATGCCAATCCAGCAGCAAAAGCCCAATGCGATGGGCTTGCCGCCCTTTTTGACCAGCTCGACGATATCGGTATTAAAACCAATAGCCGCCATGGCCATCACAATAAAGAACTTCGACAGCTCCTTGATGGGCGCCGTAAAGGACGCGGGAAGCTGAAGCACCGTGGTGATTACGCTCGCCAGCACAAAGAACAGCACGAACATGGGAAACGCGCGTTTAAGGGAGAACGTGCTTTTGGCGTCGCCGCCGGCCTTGCGCGCCAGATGCATCTGCCAGCATGCGAGGACCAACGTGATGGGAATAATGGCCAGCGTCCTGGTGAGCTTGACCACTGTGGCGCTCTCGAGCACATTGGCGCCGGGGTGCATGCTGTCCCAGGCGCTCGCCGCAGCCGTTACGGACGAGGTGTCGTTGATGGCGGTACCGGCAAACAGGCCAAAGCCCTCGTTGGTCAGCCCGAGCATGCCGCCGAGCGTTGGAAACACGAGCGCCGCGATAACGTTAAACAGGAAGATGACCGAAATAGCCTGGGCAATCTCGCGATCGTCGGCATCGATGACGGGTGCGGTCGCGGCGATGGCAGAACCGCCGCAAATCGACGAACCCACACCCACAAGCGTCGCGATCTTACCCGGCACGTTCATGACGCGGCAGAGCACAAAGGCGATGACAAGCGAGGTCGAGATCGTCGCCACGATAATCGGCAGCGACTGGGCGCCCTTGGACAGAATCTGGGAGAGGTTCATGCCAAAGCCAAGCAGGATAACCGCGTACTGCAAGACTTTTTTGGACGTATAGGTGACGCCGGCGGCGAGCTGTTCGCGACGATTCTTGGGAAAGACGAGCGCCAGGACCATGCCAAAGAGGATGGCGAATACCGGACCGCCGACCACCTCAACCTGTTTGCCGAGCAACGTCGCGGGAATGGCAATGACCAGGCAGAACAGGACGCCTTTCCAGCGCTCGCGTGCGGCATGAGCCAATTGCATAGAGGATTCCTTCTTTCGGTCTGTTTTTTGCGACGGTTCATGATACGGCAACGAGCGGGGCACAGCGCTGCAAAAGTATCCATCGGGTAATTGAATTACCCACCACGGAGGACTGATTCGCGGCATAATAAACAACTGACATATGAGTGTGATACAACGGCAGTGAGGCGCTATGGAAGAATCGATGCACGTCGGCGAGCAGGAAACGAGCCTACAGGACCAGTCCTATCACACCATTCGACGCAAGATTGTCTACCTGGATTACAAACCGGGCGAAAAACTCGGCGTCAAACAGCTTTGCGATGACCTGGATATGGGTCGCACGCCCGTGCGTGAGGCGCTGGTGCGCTTGGCGCAGGAAGGCCTGGTGCGCACCGTGCCCCAGAGCGGCACCTATGTCTCGCCCATCAACCTCACCCTTGCCGAGAGCGCCTGCTACATCCGCGAACATCTGGAAAAGCAGGTGATCGTGGAGTGTTGTGCACGCGCCACGTCGGCCGGCATCGAGCAGCTCGACCGCGCCATCGCGCTGCAGGAAAAGGCCATGGCCGATGAGGATCGCATCGGCTTCTTTTTAAGCGACAACCTCATGCATCACATGATTTTTAGCATCGCATGTCGCAGCACCGTGTGGTCGTGGCTCGAAGAGACCAATGCCGACCTGGAGCGCTTCCGCTGGCTGCGCGCTGCCACGCAGGTTCTCGACAATCAGGACATCGTGAACGAGCACAAGCAGATTCGCCGCGCTATCGCCGGTCGCGACCCCATCGAAGCGAGCTTTTTGGTCAGCAAGCACCTGCACATGATGTTCCGCAACCAGACCGAGGTTCTGGACCAGTTCCCCGAGTACTTCGAGACCAGCAAGCTCCGCTAACCTGCCAAAAAGGGACAGGTTCATTTTGGCAGGTTTTATCTGGGCAAATGCAACAAGGCCCGGCTCCGTCTTGAT
>USHA01000046.1 GCA_900554325.1 uncultured Collinsella sp. | reverse complement strand
GGGGAAGTTCGCGAAGCCCACTTCCCCGAGGAAGGGCACCAGCCCGGAGGCGGCCCCAGCGCGAGACCATCCCGGATGCCTACCTACTCATTGTCGCCCGCGGTCATCTGGGTTGCGGAGAGTGCGCCGTCGGCTGCGGTTGCGGCAGCGGCGTCGGGCCAGACCCAGTCGGTAAAGGCCGGATGATCGAAGCCCTCGTCGCAGGCGAACTCAAAGGCCTCGGTACGGAATGCCTCCCACTCGTCGATCTGCTCGGCAAACTTGTCGGCGTCGACCATGCGCAGAACGTCGGCAGCCAGGGCCCAACGGTCCATGTTGTTCAGGCGCAACATGTCGAAGGGCGTGGTCGTGGAGCCCTTCTCCTCATAGCCGTGAACGCGGAAGGCGTCGTGCCCGGGACGGTTCCAGATCAGACGGCGAATCGTACCGGCATAGGCATGGAAGGCGAAGAGCACGGGCTTCTCGCCGCAGCCGAACAGTTCAGCCCAACGCTCGTTGCTTATGGCCTGGTCGTTCTCGCAGACGTTCTGGATCTTGAGCAGGTCGACCACGTTGACGAACCACACCTTGATGCCCAGCTCGCGCAGCATATCGGTTGCTGCCAGCGCCTCGAGCGTCGGCACGTCGCCGCAGGTGGCGACCACGACGTCGGCTTCGGCGAGCGAGTCGGCAGTCGATGCCCACTCCCACGTCGCGACGCCCTCGGCGAGCTCCGCCTTGGCCTCGTCAACCGTCTGGAAAGTCGGGGCGGGCTGCTTGCCGCAGAAGATGGCGTTGACGCAATCGGTGGACTGGTAGACGCGCTCGGCCACGGCAAGGGCCATGTTGGCATCTGCCGGATAGTAGGCGTTTACGATATGCGTGTCGTTGGCCTTGTTGAGCAGCAAGTCGATAAAGCCCGGGTCCTGATGCGAGAAGCCGTTGTGGTCCTGGCGCCAGACATGGCTCGAAAGCAGAATGTTGAGGCCGCTGATGGGGGCGCGCCACGGAATCTCGCGCTTGGTGGCCTCGAGCCACTTGCAGTGCTGGTTGACCATGGAATCGACCACATGGACAAAGCTCTCGTAGGAGCTCCATACACCGGAGCGGCCGGTGAGCACGTAGGCCTCGAGGAAACCCTCGCACTGATGCTCGGACAGCTGCTCCACGACCTTGCCGGAACCGGCCAGCAGCTCGTCGTTGGCCTCATCTTCGTAAAAGCCGGCGTCCCACTGCTTCTTGGTCACCTTGTAGGCAGCCTGCAGACGGTTGGACGCGGTCTCGTCGGGACCGAAGATGCGGAAGTCGTCCATGTTCTTGGCAAGGACGTCGGCGGTGTACTCGCCAAAGACGCGAGCGGCCTCGGTGGAGCCCCAGCCGTGGCCCTTCTCGGCGACGGGAATCTCGTGAGCGTGGATATCGGGCAGCTCGAGCTCGCGGCGAACCTTGCCGCCGTTCGCGTTGGGGTTGGCGCCGATGCGCAGCTCACCGGTCGGCATAAAGGCCGTCACCTCGGGGCGCACCTGGCCCTCGGGCGTAAAGAGCTCCTCGGGCTTGTAGGAGCGCAGCCACTCGCGCAGCACGCGGAAGTGCTCGTGGGTGTCCTTGGCACTCGCCAGCGGCACCTGATGGGCTCGCCAGGAGTCCTCGGTCTTCTTGCCGTCGATTTGCTTGGGGCAGGTCCAGCCCTTGGGCGTGCGGAACACGATCATCGGGTAGGCGGGACGGACCACGGTCTCACCAGCGGCGGCCTGGGCCTGCGCGGTGGCCTTGATGTCGCAGATCTCGTCAAAGACTTGCTCAAACAGGGCGGCGAAACGAGCGTGGATGCTCGCATGGCTCTCATCGTCAAAGCCGGCGACAAAGAAGTGCGGCTTATAGCCCATGCCCTCAAAGAACTTGGTGAGCTCCTCGTCGGACACGCGGGCAAGAATGGTGGGGTTGGCGATCTTATAGCCGTTGAGGTGCAGGATCGGCAGGACGATACCGTCGGTTGCCGGGTTCACGAGCTTGTTGGACTGCCAAGAAGTCGCGAGCGGACCGGTCTCGGACTCGCCGTCGCCCACCACGGCCACGGCCAGCAGGCTCGGGTTGTCCATGACGGCGCCGTAGGCATGGCTGAGCGTGTAGCCGAGCTCGCCACCCTCGTGGATGGAACCTGGCGTCTCGGGCGCAAAGTGGCTCGGGATGCCGCCAGGATAAGAGAACTGGCGGAAGAACTTCTGCAGGCCGGCCTCATCATTGGTGATGTCGGGGCGAATCTCACGGTAGGTGCCATCGAGCAGCGACTGGGCGGTGCCGGCGGGGCCACCGTGACCCGGTCCCATCAAGAAAATGGCGTTCTGGTCGTGATCGGCGATGAGGCGGTTGACGTGGCCGAACAGGAAGTTGATGCCGGGCGTGGTGCCCCAGTGACCGACCAGGCGGTGCTTAACGTCCGGACGACCAAAGTCGCGCACCTCACCGGTTTTCTCGTCGACAAAGTCGCTGCGCATCAGCGGGTTGGAGCGAAGGTAGATCTGACCGACGGACAGATAGTTCGATGCGCGCCAATACAGGTCGACGCCCTCGAGCTCGGAAGCCGGTACCTCGTGGCCCAGCTTTTGCCACGGCGTCCCCAGTGTTTTAGCCATTGTTTATGTCCCTTCGCTGTGCGGTCGCCTTCCAATACGGCAACCATTCGTTGGGACTAGTATATTTGCTAAAACGTTTTATCATGTTGAAAAAACGTTTTAGCATCCTGATTTGCCATCTGGAAAGGCAAAAGCAGACATTCACCTGCGGCATTGCCTGTCACAGGTGTTCCACATTCAGTCTCTGCAAATTGATAAACGTGTTTAGTCGTGTTTAGTAAGCTCGAGAACGCTGTCCTTAACGATAAGCGCCGGCTCCAGAACGACCTCTTCGGCACGTCTACCGCCCCTACCGGCAAGACGCTTGGACATGCAGCCAAAAGCATGCTCCGCGAGGACACCAGGATCCTGCTCAATCGCGGTCAGCGCCGGCTCAAAGAGAACGTCGGCCGCCGAGTTGTCATAGCTTACGACCGAGATATCGCCCGGGATGCTCTTCCCCATCTCGTGCAAGCGCTTGAGCAAACCGAGGGCAATGTTATCCGAGCTTGCGAACACGGCGGTGGCGTCAGTTGCGAGCACCGCCTCCGAGGCCTCGTAGGCGCTCGGAATGTAATACTCACTCTCGAACTCCAAGCGCGCATCGATGGGCAGCCCCACCTCGCGCAGCGCACGCTCGTAGCCGGCAAGACGTTTACGACCCGTATTGGAACGGCGCGCATTAACCAAGCAGGCAATGCGACGGTGGCCCTGCTCGATTAGATAGCGGGTTGCCATGTAGCCACCCATCTCGTGATCGAACATCACTTTGTCGCACTCGAGTCCCTCAATGGCACGGTCAACCATCACGGCCGGAATGGGGAGATGACTGACTTCTTCGCGCAGGGCGCGGTCGTCCGAGAACTCGTCGCCCACGACCAAGAACACACCGTCGACGCCGCGCGTCACCAGCTGGCGCAGCAGCTCCAGATCGTCCTCGGCGCTTCCGCCCGAGCTGGTAATGAAGAGCGCATAGCCGTCCTCGCGGCAGCGCTTTTCCAGGCTACCGGCGAGCGAGGCAAAAAAGCGGCTCTCGATGTTAGGGACGATAAGGCCCAGCGTGCGCGACTCGCGCATGACCAGACTACGCGCAATCTGATTAGGAACATAGTGGTTGCGCGCCGCAACCTCCTTGATGAGCTTGCGGTTTTCTTCCGAGATGCGACAGGGCCGATTATTGAGAACAAGCGAGACCGACGAGGGGGAAAGCCCCACCTCCTGGGCAATCTGCTTGAGGGTGACTTTGTTGGCCATCTCGCTCCTTCCAGGTTTACGCGCAATCTCTTGAAAGTATAGCGACCGCCCCTCTACCTCGGTGATAAACACTTTACCAATCCGGTAGACGGCTGTTTTATCGCCGCCAGCGCACCAAATCCGTCCGGGTGGGGTATATTGCAATCGATTGATGACAACGACCACCAAAAGGCGGATATTCGTATGCACGAGAACGACTTTTTTAACGAGGACCTGCTGTGCGCGCTTGCTGGCGTTGCCGGCGAGGACAACGTGCTGATGAGCGAGCCCATGCGCGAGCACACCACGTTTAAGATCGGCGGCCCGGCCGACGTCTTTGTCACGCCCGATACCGAGCAGGGCCTCGTCGCCACGCTCGACACCTGTTATCGCTGCGACCTGCCGCTCACCATCGTGGGCAACGGCTCCGACCTGCTCGTCGGCGACAAGGGTATCCGCGGCGTCGTCGTGGCGTTGGGCGAAGGCCTCTCCGACATTACGGTCGACGGTACGCACGTCACGGCGGCGGCCGGCGCCTTGCTTTCCGATGTCGCCGCGGCGGCAGCCGAGGCCGGTCTCACCGGCATGGAGCCCATCTCGGGCATCCCCGGATCGGTCGGCGGCGCCTGCTACATGAACGCCGGCGCCTACGGTGCCTGCATGGCAGACGTGCTGGAGTCTGTGCGCGTCTACAAGCCCGCCCGCATGCTCGACGACGGCACCCGCGGCAGCGGCAACATCATCGAGTTCGATGTCGATGAGCTCAACCTGGGCTATCGCAAGAGTCGCATCGCCGACGACGGCTTTATCGTTCTTTCTGCCACCTTCAACCTCGCACCGGGCAACGCCGCGATGATCAAGGCCGACATGGACGACTACCGCCAGCGCCGCGAGGACAAGCAGCCGCTCGACATGCCGAGTGCCGGCTCCACCTTCAAGCGCCCCGAGGGTTACTTTGCCGGCAAGCTCATCATGGATGCCGGCCTGCGAGGACACGCCGTTGGCGGCGCGCAGGTAAGCGAAAAGCACTGCGGTTTTATCGTCAACGCCAACCACGCCACCGCCGCCGACGTTGACGAACTCATCCGCCACATCCAAACAACCGTCAAAGGCCAATTCGACGTAGACCTAGAACCCGAAGTCCACCGAGTAGGCGAATTTTTATAAAAAGAAGGCCCCGAAAGGGGCCTTCACCATATTCATTCAGATAACCCAGTCCGGTGTGTCGCGCTCAGGACCCGAGAGGGCCGGGACAGTCCGAGAGGCATAAGGTTGATCGCGAGTTCCGCACGAGCCGGAGAGCACTTAATGTGCTCTCCGTGCGAGCAGGACTGCCCGAGCAGGCAACCTTATGCCTCTCGGGCTGTCCCGGACCAAGCCGCAGCTACGACAGCGCAATACCGCCAAGCCAGCCCCAACGCACGCCAGAGCCAGTGCCATAGAAGCTAATAAACGAATCGAGCGACTTAGACGTAATGGCACCCTCGTTGCTCATAACGATGCCGCCGCCAACGTAGATACCCACATGACCGTAGATGAGGCCCGGAGCACCCGTGCCGCTGTGCGAGGAATCGGCCACGATCATGCCCACCTGCAGCGCCGAGCGGTCGGAGCTATAGCACCATGCGTTAAACATATCGCATGCGTTACCGCCAAAGTAGCCAACGCCGGCGTTACGGAAGACATTGGTAACCCACGCCGCGCACCAGTTCTGACCCGGCGAAGGCGTGGAGTAGCACGCGTTGACGACGGCCTGCTGTTTGCCCGAGCCGGCATTCTGTTGCGGGGTTCCGGGCGCATACGATCCGCCACCCGAGCTTGAACCACCCGAGTAGGAATTGTTCTTGTTCGCGGCAGCCGCGGCAGCGGCAGCCTTCCTAGCGGCCTCCTCAGCCTGGGCGGCAGCGAGGATCTCGGAATCGCGCTGAGCCATGAGCTCCTTGACGTCGTCGGAAAGACCGTTCAGCACGGTCTGGACTTCTTGCTGCTTGGCCTGCATATCCTGCATCTGAGCCGTCTGCTGGTCCTTGAGTTTCTCCAGGTCGGCCTTTTGTGCTTCGAGTTCGGTCTTCTGTGCGTCGAGCTCAGCCTGAATCGTCTGGATATCCTCGATGGCATCGCGGTCGCTCTTGTTGATCTTTTCAACGTAATGCGCGTTGGCGACGAGTTCCTCAAACGAGCCAGAGGCCAGCAGCAGCGACAGGATGTTCGTGCCGCCGGACTTGTAGCTGGCGGCCACGCGATCGGAAAGGTCGTTGCGCTTCTTCTTGAGCTCGGCCTTCTTTTCATCGATCTGGGCCTGCGTGTCGTCAATCTTGCCCTGGACATTCTCGATGTCGTTGAGGGTCTGGGCATTCTTGTTGGCCAGCGCCGCATACTCATTTGCGATGCTGTCGAGCTGGGCCTGAACCTCGTCGAGCTGGGCCTGGGCGGCATTCAGTTTATCGGTAGTTTCTTTGGAAGCCTCCGCCGCATGGGCGCGAGCGGGCAGGCCAAAAAGAACTGCCGCAGAAGCGGCGCCGAACAGGGCCTTGAGGGCAGTGCGGCGCGAGAGCTCCTGGGAAAGGATGGAATCGCTGTTTGGTGACATATGTACTCCGTTACATGTTTATTTATATGTCGCTCAACTCATACATATTAGCGTACATATGGCGCGTCCCAACGATTTCCACGAACGGCAGGAAACTACAAGGTCGGCGGCTCGTAAGCAATTGTCAAATTTGAGGTAACAATTGAGCAAGCTCTTATATGAGTACGTTAACATAATCCTCTGCTTTTCCTACAGTGCACCATTTGGGCGTCCCCGCCTGCGCTATACTCCCCTCTAGAAGTGTTCCTGATTCGATAGGAGACTACATGTCCAAAGCACTCGACCCCAAAGACACCTGCGTCCTCGTTACCGGTGGCGCCGGCTTTATCGGCTCGCACACCGTCGTTCAGCTGCTCGAGGGCGGCTACCAGGTCGTCATCGTCGATGACCTCTCCAACTCCAGCGCTGTCGCCGTCGACCGCGTCAAGACCATCGTGGGCGAAGAGGCCGCCAAAAACCTCACCTTCTACGAGGCCAACGTGCTCGACCGCGAGGCCATGAACAAGATCTTCGATACCCATCAGATCGACCGCGTCATCCACTTTGCCGGTTTTAAGGCCGTCGGCGAGTCGGTGAGCAAGCCCGTCGAGTACTATCACAACAACATCGAGAACACCCTGGTGCTCGTCGATGTCATGCGCAACCACGGCTGCAAGTCCATCATCTTCTCGAGCTCCTCGACCGTCTACGGCGATCCGGACAACCCGCCCGTCACCGAGGAGGACCCCAAGAAGCCCGCGACCAACCCCTATGGCTGGACCAAGTGGATGATCGAGCAGATCCTCATGGACGTTCACACCGCCGACCCCGAGTGGGACGTCGTGCTGCTCCGTTACTTCAACCCCATCGGCGCCCACCCGTCGGGCCTGATCGGCGAGGACCCCAAAGGCATCCCCAACAACCTGGTGCCCTACGTTGCCCAGGTCGCCGTCGGTAAGCTCGAGGCCGTTCAGGTCTTTGGCAACGACTACCCCACCCCCGACGGCACCGGCGTGCGCGACTACATCCACGTGTGCGACCTGGCATCGGGCCACGTTGCCGCGCTTAACTGGATGAACGGCAAGACCGGCGTCGAGATCTTCAACCTGGGCACCGGCACCGGCACCTCGGTGCTCGAGGTCGTCGCTGCCTTCTCCAAGGCCTGCGGCAAGGAGCTGCCCTACGTGATTCGCGAGCGCCGTGCCGGCGACATCGCCGCCAACTGGTGCGATGCCTCCAAGGCCGAGCGCATGATGGGCTGGAAGGCCCAGTACGACATCGCGGACATGTGCCGCGATAGCTGGAACTGGCAGAGCCACAACCCCAACGGCTTCGCTGACGCCGAGTAGCCACTCCCCCGTGCTAGGTTTTGTGGCATGCCTCAAAACCTAGCACGCGACATGCTCGGCACATGCCGCTTCCCGCATGGGTAGATTTCTAGACATGTCCCAAAAATCTACTGGCCCCGGCCTCCAATGTGAGGTCGGGGCTTTTTAGGAACTCGCTCTCGAGCTCGAGCTCGCGCATGCACTTGCGGGCGGCCCTCATCTCGGCGGTCTCGGTCTTGGCCGCGGCCGCCACGACCGGGTGGTTGGCCAGTTCCTTCTTTCTGACCGTCACCCATCTTCCCAGGATCTTCTCATTGATGCCGAGGTCGGCGGCCACTTGGGCGATGGGCTTCCCCGACGCGACGGCGAAGTCTGCGGCCTCGGTGCGGTGCCCCGCTGTGCAGGAGAGCCTATCTGCCATGACTGAACACTCCTTTCTTTTTGGCGCTGAAACGATTATCGCCGCTCAACGCCATTCCTCTAAGTCAAGTGTCCTGGGATACAATACAGTTCAAATGGACGAGGAGGATCCGGCGCTCCTCTTGATGAGCCCGGAGAGGCCCCTGGTCGTCACCCTTCCCCGCGCGAACGCAAAGCGGACGGCGGCGAGCCATGTCCTCCCCGCGCGTTCCATTTAGGGAGTCCTCGAGAAGTCGATCTCCCTGTGCGATAATCGAGCTATTGAGTCTCGCGAGTTTAGAGCTGGTGATATGCATTGAAAATCAAGGTGAAAAACATCGGCAGGGTCGCTGAGGCCGATATCGAGATTAATGGCATTGCCGTGATCGCCGGGGAGAACGGGACGGGGAAAAGCACGGTTGGAAAAGCGCTTTATGCGGCCTTCAACAGCATGTCCGATTCGGAGAACAAAATCGACCGCATGAGGCGCAATAGTGTTGAACGCGCCATCAGGAAGGCATATGTGGGAGGCCCTCTCGACTCCACGTCTCGCCACAGGCGAACTGCTGGAAGAATGAATGGTTTCATCGACAGGGTTTTTTCGGGCGAGTGCACGAGGGACGAGCTTATTGATGAGATAAAGGAGTATTACGGGGAGGAGATCTCCCGTGAGATCGAATCCGATTTCACGAATGGCGTAGCAGGAGTTGCCGATCAGATTATCGAGATCATGGATATCTCCGATGATGAGGTATTTCGTGCGATTGCGACAAACAGGTTCCAAAGCGAGTTCAACGGCCAGATCAATTCGGTTTTCGGCGAAGAGCCCGGGAAGGTCGAACTCCAGATAAAGGACGCATCTACGGTTTTCTCGGTTGCAGGTGACGAGGTGGCGGAGGTGCACGATAGGAGGGTTTTGCGATTCAGGGCGCATTATCTGGACGACCCGTTCCTGATCGATTCTCTCGGAGGGCCCTACGGCCCCGCTTTTCGGTTCAGGCCCCTCCTTGGACACCAGGAGGAGCTGCGGCAAGATTTGATTCAGGCGACCATCCGTAACGATGACAGCGAGTCCTCGCTGTTCGACGAGATCGCGAAGGAGCGGCACCTGAAGGTTCTCATGGACAAGGTCTCCTCCTTATGTCCGGGGTATTTCGAGAGGAGCGAAAGTCGCGGTCACCTTACGTATCTCGAAGAGGGCTTCGCTCGGGGGTTGGAGCCTGGGAACCTTTCTGCTGGCTTGAAGACGTTCGCCATCATGAAGGTGCTCTTGAAGTCCGGCGCGCTAGATGCCGGAGGGACTATTATCCTCGATGAACCCGAGATTCATCTTCATCCTGCATGGCAGCTGGCCTTCGCCGAGATAATCGTGCTGCTCCAGAAAGAGCTCGGGATGCACGTCTTAATGAGCACCCATAGTCCATATTTCTTGAATGCGATCGAAGTGTATTCTAAGAAGCACGCTGTTGATGGATTGTGCTCATATTATCTTGCGGAGACCTGCGCTGATGGACGCTCTCGCTTTGCCGAAATAACCGGCTCGACTGAGGTCGCCTACGAGAAGCTGGCGGCTCCTTTTGATACGCTTGAGAGAGAGGAGTACGGCCTTGAGTAGCGACCTGTGCGCCTCCTGCCCTCATCCGAACTCTCCCGTGGTGCCAGATGGCAGCGATGGTTGCTCCCGTTGCAGGACCTGTATCCTAAGGGACTGCACGTCGACCATCTCCAAAACATCCAGAGACGGGAGCGTCTCTCTTGTGGATGACGATTTGCCTGTTGTCAATTTTGACTCTGTTAAAGAATGCTACTGCAAGAAGGTCAATAGGTGGATGCAACTCCCGCGCTCCGCCGATGCGCTGTATTGCGATCGGGAAACGTTATATCTAGTCGAATTTAAAAACGGCAGTCTGAAGGAGACGCTGGGGAAGAGGCTCAATCCCAAGGATGACGAAGAGCTTGGTATCAATCTTGGCCAAAGGGACGCCCTCATCGAGAAGTGCAAGGACAGCGTTTTGATCTGCTCGGACCTGTGGGGAAAGAGGACGAGATGGTTTCGCGAGCACTGCGTCTTTGTTTTGGTATACAACGAGGACAAGAACAAGACCGCGTTGAAGCGGGTTGCCAGCTCGATTAGGAAAAAAGCGCGTTTTGGGCTTCCTGACAAATTGAAAGGTTTTTGCGTGAAGGATGTCTTGACGCTAACCGAAAAGGAGTTTTCGACATCGCTCCTTTCAACTTGGCGAGACGCAGAAGAAATCGCGGAGGTCGACGCGTAGGAGACCGAAAAACATCCGGTGGCTATTTGCTCCCGATATCGATCGTTCGTCTGCAGTCGGTTTTCTTTCCGCTGCGCCCGCCAGTTTGCGATGAGTCGCGCACCGTGTGAAGCTCAACACGGATGAAATACAAATATAATCCCCCCTTGCACTGTGTTGATAAATATTGCTCGTCGAACTCATCTGAACTGGGCTTTCTTGCATAGAACTGCCTGAACCTGAGCGTTTTCGGGTATCGCATTGCCCGATCGAGCACCATCGCGACCTTCTCAAGCTTGTCCTCGGGCGGACTCATAGCCACAGCCCCGCATGTCGTCCCGGTTGGAGCCGGGATGAGACCTCAGGAAGCACTGCATGAAGTAGCGCATCCGGTTCACGGGCCCCAGCGGGTTCTGGCCGTCGGGAACGCCCTTGAGCAGCTTCGCGTTGTAGCGCTGGCTCTTCAGTGACAGATTGTTGACGGGAGCCGTGTGGCGCCCGGCTCCATGTCGTGGATGAGCGTGGAGCCGGGCGCCACACGGCTCCCGAACGTCGCCAAGGTCTTCGCCCTGCTTGTCTTGCCAAGGCCCTCCCGGATGAAGATTGAATTGCCTGGCTCATCGCAGCCGAGCGCGACACGGGCTCTACCCGAGACCATCATCTCTACACATAGCCCATCATTCGACAAGAACGCGCAGTTTGTCCTGCATAGGCGCATGGTGTCCCCCTCCGCCGCAAGAGGTGAGCAAAAGAGAGGCTCCCCTCGCCACTACCGGACAAAGGGACCTCTCTGGGGAAACACGCTATAAAACCTTCTTGCCGGGCGGTCGAGTACAGCACCGACGGCGTACCCGTGGAGACCTACCCAGAGCCCACGCCATTTCAAGTTTCTTGGTCTTCAACGCCACAATCCGATAATCATCCAGCCGTCGAAATGACCTCGTCACAGGCGGCAAGCATCTCCTCGTCATGAGTGACAACGATTACAATATGGTCTCTCTTAATTTCATGAAGCAATTTGATCAGCGCGCCTCGACTCTTCGCATCAAGTGCTGAGGTCGGTTCATCAAAAAGCATAACGTCCGGCGATTTCAACAGCTGTCTCACAATTGCAATCTTTTGCTTCTCGCCGCCGGACACCCCTCCTTTCCCGCCGTCAAGCATCGCCGTTGCCCCGTTCTCCACAGAAGCAACCATTTCGTCTAGCCCCAATATGACAAGCATCCGATTCAGCTTATCCATCTCGTAATCATCAGAAAGCAGCGTAAGATTATCGAGAATCGTCCCCTCAACGATAGGGGGTTCTTGCTCCGTAATGCTGACTCGACACCGCCGCAATGCATATCGATCGATGCAACGCTGTGACACCCCGTTGTAGCGAACGGCCCCTTCTGTGTCATCTGGATATAGCCCCAATATCACTGACAGCAGCGAGCTCTTCCCCGAACCATTCGGCCCCGAGATTCCATATAGCCGACCCCTGGAAAACGCGAGCCCCTCAATGCTTAACGCGACCCTTTCCGCCCCTGGATAACGTAGCTTGATGTTCTCTAGACGGATTTCCTCAATCGGACCAAGCGCCAATTTGCCATTCGCTTCCACCGGGACATCCCAAATTCTTTTCAGCCGCTCATAGCATACGCGATTAGTCTGGTAATCCCTTCCCCAGCCCAACAAATACTGTACCGCTGAGCTTAAGTTCGAATAATATCCAACAGCAGTCACGAGAAAACCAGGCAACAGTCTCCCGCCCATCACTTCAACCGCGCCCACAGCAAGAAGACATCCTTGAGCGGCGGAAGCGACCAACGCGTTGCCAAAGGTAAATCTAGACCCTACTTCCTGATTTGCTCTCATCGTTGGATAGAGCCCATTAAAAGCTTCGACCAGTACAGCGCGGGACCTATCGAACAAAGCATGTTTGCGGATGAAATCAACTTTCTCCAACTGATCTTGTAGACAGGAAAAAAACCTCGCGCTCTGCTCTTGTACGTCAAAACTTCTCTCAAACAGCCTTGCGCGTGAAACCGCATAAAAAGCGGCACTCGCTGCCGCAAGAACAAGGCAGACCACACTCAACTTGATATTCAGGCTACCGAGAACAAACAGGGCGGACAAAAGGGTGATAACGTTGCTTGAAACCCCCACAACCGAGTTGATTACGAAGATGACAAGGTCATTAGCGTCGTGATTGATTTGCTGGTTATAATACGACGCGTTGAAGCCCTCGAAGAATGCCTGGGGAAGGTGCTTCACGTGCTCAAGCGTATCCGCATTTAAGCCGAACCCCGCATGCGACTGAAGGTTGATGTACAGCATCTCTGAGCAATACACTAGTCCCGCTCGAACCGCTTGGACCGCAACCAAAATAAGGCAACAAACGAGAACGGCGGCAAGATCGGCGCTGGCCGGCATCGCCAATCGGTTTACCACTATGCCGGTAAGAAAGGGACCCGCAAGCGCAAGCAGCCCGACCAAAACTGTTACGACAAGATAGGCGTAGAATCGACCGCCCAGTATATATTTTCTACAGAGATTAAGCATCAG
Organism: uncultured Collinsella sp.; assembly: GCA_900554325.1. Lineage (GTDB taxonomy): Bacteria > Actinomycetota > Coriobacteriia > Coriobacteriales > Coriobacteriaceae > Collinsella. Next base: position 4,034 of record USHA01000046.1, on the reverse strand, counting down.
CCTCATTTTGCCCCGCACCCCGTTTTGCCGTATTCATCATCTGGGAGAGCAGCATTTTTTGCTCGGCATCATACCGGAAGGAGACGCAACGTTTCCCCTCACCGTTTAAGGCGTGGTTGGGGCACCCTCCCATGCACATGGGAAAAGCAAAGCACTCTTGGCATTCCGGGTCATCCGGCTCATATGCCATCCAGTTAATCATGTTCTTGCTCAACATTGGCGGCTCGAAAATAGTTCCGACCCTCCGCTCCTTCATTCCAATGTCATCCCAGCACTTATACAAATCTCCGACGGGATCAACCACGTACGAGTTGATTCCAACGGCGCAACATATCCCGAAATTCGTCCCACCAAAAGGTTGAACTTTGAAGCCCCGCGCAATTGCCCTTTTATAAAACTCAGTCTCCTCATACGAGAACTCTTTTACAGTAAAGCAGTGGCTGTCGTTCGCACATACCTGATTGATATCGTCAACAGGGGCTAAATAGAAGTGAACCTTATTCATCAGGCCATTTAGCTCGAGATAATCCAATAGCTCTTGAGCGGCCTCGATGTTGGTCTTGTCGACGTTGCTCCTTATCGAAATATCGATGATGTCGGCACACTCTTTGACGTTCTTGAGAATACGTTCGTATGTAGGGCTTCCGTCGTGAAGAATCCTTCTCGAATCGTGATCCGACTTCGATCCATCTATAGTCACTTGCGCGCTCGTCACACCACATGCCGCGAGCCTCCTTGCAGCATCAGGCGTCAGCAGATAGCCATTTGTCACTATCGATGCGGAATATTCACACGTTGGCCCCACGACATCTTTCAGATCCGACGTAATCCGTTCGATCATCTTCATTCCGAGCAGAGGCTCGCCGCCGTACCATCCAACTGAGAGACTTGCGATACCAGGATAGTAATCTTTCACGAACTTGGAGAGCTGTGTCAAAACCTCCTCGCCCATCGTCGTGTACGCCTGTCCCTTTTCATAGCAGTAGGGACAGCAAAAGTTGCAAGCCATCGTTGGCGCAATGGTAAGGGACAGAGCAGTATTCGCAAAGCGCGCGGCGCGACTTTGCAACCTGATCTCCCCAAGCTCGTCCCTCTCCTCATTGACTAGGATGCCTCCCCTTATCAGCTCCGCGACAAGATCATCGGCATCCCGAACGTCCCCTTCTTGAATCCTTTTGAATTTCTGCGCGTATTCCGGATTTAACGACAGGATGCCGCCGGTTCGCGCATTCATGATAAGAAGACTTCCGTTATGTTCATGCACCACATTAAATTGCGACAGTTTCACTTCGCACCATCTCCATTTCCAATCAAATCCATATCGACCCTCAGACGCTGCGCATACGCCAGCGCACTACCTTCTTCGATAAAAACTGCACGAAAGCAGCAATAGACATGCGAGCGACACGATGACCGCATGGCCGCATGCAGCCATCAGGACCGTCCCGCCGGCAGCCCCGCACGCCCTCATCCAATAAGCCATGTGAACCGGGGGTAAAACGGTTGGGAAACTCATCGCGATAACAAGGCCCGCGAACGTTGCGACCAGCAAGGCTCCCGACACAAGAGATCTGATCCTGAACACCTCATATGCAACCGCAACCATCAGCGTATAAGCGGCGTCTATAACGATATTCGACAGGAGTGCCGAGGTCACATTACCAACCGTAAGGCTGTCTAGACCGCTTCCGGAGCACACGGCAAAGACCGCAGCGACACCGAGAGTAAACACGATGTAGGGGCACAGCGTATACACTTCGCAAGCCAATGTCTTTGCCGCAAACAGCTGCCAGCTGCGGAAGCCCCGAGCAATCGAAACTCCCCTTGCCGACACGCTCGTCGCATCACCGAATAGCGTCCCCGCCACAACAACAGAGACGATTGGGAAGAACACCGTATGCGCCATGGAGACGACACTTAGCCAGGAAGAGATACCCGTTGGCCCAACCCCTATCGAGAAAAGATAGCCCGGATCGGCGGAAAAGCCAAAGAACTGGCCCTCTCCCCCTGCGGAGACCCATGCGCCGGACCCGGCAAACACATAAATCCCCGCGATGCCCAAATACATCAGCGCTATTATCACGGCGAGTTTCATTCTCCTTGCGCGGAACAGTTCCGCCCTGACCGACATCCCAAGATTCATCGAACCGCCGTCCTTACAAATAGCGAGACGAGCGCAACTCCAACCGACACAAGCACAGTGCCGCCCGCATACAGCAAAACCTGAATTACACCAACATTCTGCATACTCAGGGAACACAGGTTCATCAGGTAATACACGGGCGAGAGCATGAGCAGCAAGCTGGGCTGACCGCTTCCGTATGTACTTGGGAACCACACCATCATAAATGTCGAAACCGCTATTGCAACGACGCTGCTCGCCACCACACTCCTCGTGAGCAAATACAGGGCGAAGGTAGCGGCGTACATCGAAATGAGCAGCAGCGCGATCATCAGCGCAATCGATACAAATTGGGCAAACCCTGAGCACGAGGCCCCAACGTCCCATTGGGCCATCTTGGTTAAATACAGCGCAGTCGTAGAAAGAAGATACACGGCACCGACCAGAGTGCAGTTCACCAACAGCTTCGTGATCACAATCGCCGCCTGCGACACCCCTCGCGATCTCGATACGGCGTAAGCCACGGATTCAAAGTCTCTCGACGTAGCGTAAACCGCGTAGAGAATCGTCACCGGAATCCAGACCACTGTAGACGCAAAAGACGTCCGGGCAACAGAGCCCAAAACGTCCCCTGCATCCACTAGGTTTCCAATAAAACCTATAGCCCCTCCAAGCGTATACGGGTCATCACCGGCGACCATGATCAGCACCTCAGACGAAGTCGCAGCCGCAACCACATACAGCACAGCCGCAAGCGCAATCATCAGAGCGGTCGCCGGGTGCCTGGCGAGCAACCATACCTCGCTCCGAAAAGCTGAGATGAACTCGCGTTTCATCACAGCTCGCTCTCTCGACCGATGAGCTCCGAATAAAACTCCTCAAGGCTCTTCCTATGAGAATACGCCTCCGCAACCCTCACACCTGCGGTCGAGAGCGCTTCGATTGCAATGCCCCGCCCTTCCTTTTTCTCCTCATAGCGCATAAGGACGCTGCCGTCCGGCAGAAAAGAATGTGAGGTCTCATCTCCGAGAACCGATCTCGTTCGCTCCAGATCGTCCACATGCAACACGAAACCACCGCGGCATGACTTTTCCAGCTGAGGTGCGGTCATCCTTCGAATGAGGCGACCATGACTTATGAAGAGGTAATCAGTTGCCAGCTTGTGCATCTCCTCAAGATTGTGGCTGGATACGAGAATCGTTTTACCTTGATCTTTGTTAAGATGCGTAAGGATTTTTCTTACTTCGACTATCCCCATCGGATCCAGGCCGTTTGTCGGCTCGTCCAGGATCAACAGCTCCGGATCGCCCAGCAACGCTATGGCCAGATCGAGACGCCTCCTCATTCCCATTGAGAAGTTCTTCACTTTCTTCCCGCCGGCCTCCCCCAAACCGACGGTTGATAACACACCGTCGATGGAACGATCGGTGGGAAGCCCCCACTCAATACAGCGAACGACCAAGTTGTCTCGCGCGGTCAGATTAGGATACGAAGCATTGAGGTCGGGCATATAACCCAGCCTTTCCCTGCAGCTCCGTATTTCACGTCTCCCGGTTTGCCCAAACATCGAGATCGTTCCTGACGATGGCTCCGAAAGCCCCGTGATCAATCGAATTAACGTGCTCTTGCCGGCACCATTCTCCCCAATGAGTGCACACAGCTCGCCTTCCATTAAAGAGAACGAGACTGATTTAACCGCTTCAAACCCGCCATATCTCTTGGATATGGCACGCAATTCAACTGGGACTTCCCGCATGGACGACATCCTCCCCGTCAATAAAAAGGGACGACATGGCAATTGTGCGGGGTTATAGGTAACGTCGGTTCGCCCCCCCATATTGCAATGCCACATCGCCCCTCAGGCGCTGCTGGCCAAAATATCTTTGAACAGTCTGTGCACGCCGTACGGCGT
>USHA01000045.1 GCA_900554325.1 uncultured Collinsella sp. | reverse complement strand
ACCATGTGCGGCGCCTTGTCCTGCTCCTTCGGAGCCGCGGACAAGGCGCCGCACTGGTCTGCGGAGTGTTCTGAAAACCAAGCCCGGCCCCCGCCTGCGATGACGCTGCTGCGAGCGGCCTGCGATGGGGCCGTTGTTGGTTGGGGCCGCTGGGCTGATGAGGCACGTGGCCGTTGCGGGCCCTGATCCCGGCGGCGGCCTCGGCGCTTTGCGCCTGCCGCCTTGGGGGACTGCGGAGCGCGGCCGGCAGCTGCGGCGCGTTCGCGCCTGCTGCCTAGGGTGACTTTGGGGTCGATTGGGGTTGTCTGCACAATTCGCGGTATTATGTTGCGGAGTTTTGAAAGGAGCCGCTGGTGGTCACGACGACGTTTGCTTCGCCTTTGGGCGAAATCTTGCTTGCCGCTGATGGCCGCGGTCTGACGGGACTTTGGTTTGAGGGGCAGGAGCATTTTGGCTCCACGCTTCTCCGGGAAGACTCCGAACATGTTGAAGGCGCCGACGCGGTTTCCGGTACCGGTGGCATGTCGTCGGTGAATCCCGCAAATGGTGCGGCCTCCTCGGTGCTCGAGCGTTCTTGGGCTTGGTTGAATGCTTATTTTGCAGGGCAGGAACCTCGGTTTACGCCGCCGTTGCATTTGATTGGCACGGCGTTTCAGCGTGAAGTTTGGTACGAGCTGCTTTCTATTCCGCGTGGCGAGGTCGCTACGTATGGCGAGATCGCCCAGCGTGTTGCGGCTCGACATCGTGTGCCGGGAAATGAGACACCCGTTGTGTCTCCCCGTGCCGTGGGGGCCGCGGTCGCTCGCAACCCTGTTTCGATTATTGTGCCATGCCATCGCGTGGTGGCGGCCGACGGCTCGCTTAACGGATATGCCGGCGGGCTTGATCGCAAGGAGTGGCTGCTTCGGCTTGAGGGCGCGTACGAGGAGTAACACTCGAGCGCTTTGCATAGCCAAGATGCCGTGAAAGAACGGGACATGCTTTCCGAATGGAGGCTCAGACGGAAACTACGTCCCGGAATTCCGTTTTAAAGCGGGATGCGCTTTCCGAATGGCGTCCCAAGCGGAAACCGTGTCCCGGAATACAGCCTCAGAGTGGGACGCCGTTTCCGGTTGAGACCGCCTGCCTGGACATCGATCTACGCCCGCTCCTGCAGGGCGTAGATCGATTTATCCATGTTGAACAGGTAAGCCACGACGCAGACAATAAAGAACATCGGCAAGTTACCAAAGCCGAAGACTTCGCAGCCAATAAGGATGGGTGCGAGCAGCGTATTGGTGGCGCTGCCAAAGACAGCTGCGTAGCCCAGTGCGGCGCAGAGCTCGACGGGCATGCCGAGTTGAGCCTCGTTATGGCGACATCTGGGTAACAGAAAGGCCCGCGTTCCTCAGAGGCAAGATAGGCAATTCTGCTTCTGAGGTAGATCTCAATTCTGCCGACCGCACTGCCGACCGCATCAAACATTAACTGCCGGAGGGCTCGGTCAAATTCATACGTGTAGATGATGGTTTCGAATGTTGTGCCTTCGCGAAAGATGGTAATCCCGGACTTGCATTTGGTTTTGTAGGGAAATCAGTAGGCCGACAGTCTGTAGTGGTTGGCTTCGACCAAAGCTCGCTCGAGTTCGCTTTGATCAGAGCACTTAAGACCCTTGTTTTCTGTCAATAGTGCTATTTGTTCGTTGATGGATATCCGCGACTTCTGGTATTTCATTAAGCCTCTTGATAGAAAAAGAGCTGGAGTTGCGCATCGTTGAGAGGCTTTCCAGCTTTAGCAAAACAAACTTATAAGATGCGACGGGCCGCGTCAAGATAATTACCGGACGGCCTAGGAGGCGGCTGGTTGGCTGGCTTAAAACCCAGCGCGTGAAATGACGCTCCACGCTATTCAGCGCGCTTGATAGGATGACGAACCACAGTCTTAAGTTTCTCCGGCGCACACTTGCGTGGATCGGAAAGATAGATTTCGTGATGTAAACGGGTGTCTGAGAAGTCGGGGACATAGCCCTGCTCGGTCGCATATTCATGCATGGCGTCTACGGTTGCCGGCTCGCTGTCGTAGGGTCCGGTATGCATGCATTGAACGCAGAGACCCTCGTCAACTTTAAGCAGCTCGACGGCAGAAAAGTCCAGTTTCTTTTTGGCCGTGGCTTCCGCGACCGCCCAGTCAAAGTCATCCTGAGTGACGAAATCGGGCAGGCGGATGCACGAGATAAAGTTGAAATCGTCCTTGCGTACATAATCGATGTCGCCGCTCGGGGAGTCTTGCCACCAGAAGCCCTCGAGCGGCGGTACCACAAAGTCGAAATAGCCCTCGATACTCCTTGAGCCTTTCTTTGACATCTTGACGGTATAGGCGATGCCGTAAAGCAGCGGCAGGGCATTTTGATACTCGCCACCTTCGGTATTTGGGTCGCCCTTTCCGCGAACGGCAACGTAGCTCATAGGCGGGACAGTTACGATACTCGGCTTGCTCGCAGGTCTGTAGAGCTCCTTGCATTCCTTCTTAAAGTCGAACGCCATGTTGGCCGCCTTTCTGCGTATTGGCCTGCTTAGATAGCTGAATCATATCATAGAAACGAACAGCTGTTCGAATGATTTGGCTGACAGATTGAGATGCGTGCGTTGTGTTTGGCGGTCGGCCTGACCCCATCGATGATTTCTCTGCCTCCCCGGCGCCTCATCTATAGCTGCCGTTTCCCCATATAGAACCTGCCAAAATAAACCCGTCCCTTTTTAGTCGGTGCGAAATGGGTAATACTAAAGAGTTATCCGACCAGATGGGAACCGATCGATGGCTTATATCGAATTCAAAGACGTCATCAAGGCATACGGCGAGGGCGACGCCCGCATTCACGCACTCGACGGCGCGAGCTTTACGGTCGAGCGCGGCGAGCTCGCCATCATTTTGGGTGCTTCGGGTGCCGGCAAGACCACGGCGCTCAACATTCTGGGCGGCATGGATACGGCGACTTCCGGCACCGTGACGGTGGACGGGCGCGATGTGAGCTCCGCTAACGAGGCGCAGCTCGTGGAATACCGCCGCGCCGACGTCGGCTTTGTCTTCCAGTTCTACAATCTGGTCCCCAACCTGACGGCGCTCGAAAATGTTGAGCTTGCGGCGCAAATCTGCCCTGATTCGCTCGATGCCGAGCAAACGCTTTGCCAGGTTGGCTTGGGTGAGCGCCTCGCCAACTTCCCCGCGCAGCTTTCGGGCGGCGAGCAGCAGCGCGTGTCCATTGCCCGCGCACTGGCAAAGAACCCCAAGCTGCTTTTGTGCGACGAGCCCACGGGCGCACTTGACTATAAAACCGGCAAGCAGATCTTGCAGCTGCTGCAGGACACTTGCCGCAAGCAGGGCATTACGGTCATCATCATCACGCACAACTCCGCGCTCGCGCCCATGGCCGATCGCCTGATTCGCTTTAAGAGCGGTCGCGTGGAGAGCGAGACGGTCCAGCAAAATCCCGTGCCTATCGAGACGATCGAGTGGTAGCGCCCATGGACCAGGACTGCCAAAACAGCCTACGCCGCGACGCGCAGAACACGGAGCGCGAGCAGGATTTTACGACCTACCGCACTGCCCAAAGCTCAAACGATATGGTGCCGACGGTTTTTCGCCGTGGCATCTACCGCACAATCCGAGGCAGTCTTAAGCGCTTCTTGTCAATCGTGGTCATCACCGCGCTTGGCGTGAGCGTGATGTGCGGCCTTAAGGCGGGTTGCGAGGACCTGTGCGATTCGGTTGACGCCTACTTCGACCAGCAAAATGTCTATGACATTAACGTGCAGTCGACCTATGGCCTGACTGACGATGATCTCGACGCCATCCAAGAGGTCGATGGCGTCGAAACGGCCGAAGGCATCTACACCGAGACCGCCTACACCGCCGTGGGCACAACGCGCGAGCGCGTGGTCGTGCAAAGTCTCTCCAAGGAGAACATCGATCAGCCGGTGCTCGTGAACGGCGATTTGCCCGAGAGCGCCGATGAAGTCGCGGTGACTTCGAAGTTCCTGAAGGCATCGGGCAAGAAAATCGGCGATACGGTGAGTTTTGCCGCCAATGACGCGAGTTCGTCGAACCAAAGCGCCAAGGATCAGTTTGCCGCGGGCGATTACACCATTACGGCTGAGGTCCTCGACCCCACTGATGTAAGTTCTGACTCGACAGTCAACGCCTTTCGCGCTGCTTCGGCGGCGGACTATAAGTTCTATGTGAGCGAGGACGCCGCGACATCTTCTTCCTACTCCGCGGTCCACGTGATCGTCGAGGGAGCCAAGAGCCTCAACTCCTATTCGGATTCCTACGCGGCAAAGATCAATGAGGTCAAGGGCAATATCGAGAAGATCCGCGAGGAGCGTGAGAAGGCGCGCGCCCAGGAGCTGACGGTCGACACGCCGGCGAGCTTGGACGCGGCTGAGCGTCAGGCGAATATGCTCTTTGGGATTGAGCAGGACAACATCAATCGCATGGCAGAGGGCAGCGAGGAGCGCGTGCAAGCGCAGACCGACCTGGATCAGCGCCGCGCCGCCGCCGACCAGCAGTTTGCCGATGCCCGCGCCGAGCTTTCCGATCTGGGCGAATGCACCTGGTACATCCAGGACCGCGGCAATATCGCAAGCTACTCGAGCGTGGAGAGCGATAGCTCGTCAATTGAGGCTATCGCCACGGTGTTCCCGTTCATCTTCTTTATCGTCGCCGTGCTCATCAGCCTTACCACCGCCACGCGTATGGTCGAGGAGGAGCGCACGCTCATCGGCCTGTATAAGGCGCTCGGCTATTCGCGCGGGCGCATCCTGTCCAAATACGTGGACTATGCGCTGTGGGCTTGTCTGATCGGCGGCGTGCTCGGCAACATCATCGGATTTGTGGGCCTGCCGCTGTTCCTGTTTACGGTGTTCGACGACATGTACTCACTGCCCCAGATGCTACTTTCGTACGACATCGTGTCCTCGATCGTTTCGGTGGCGCTGTTTGCCGTGGGCGTGGTGGGCGCCACGATTATCGCCTGCCGCCACGAGATGACCGAGACCCCTGCCTCGCTCATGCGCCCCAAGGCGCCGCGTGCCGGCTCACGCATTCTGCTCGAGCGTATCGGATTTATCTGGCGCCGCATGGGCTTTTTGAACAAGGTGGCAGCGCGTAACCTGTTCCGCTACAAAAAGCGCGCCTTTATGACCATCTTCGGCATCGCCGGCTGCACGGCGCTCGTGATCTGCGGCATGGGCATTCGTGATACGTCGGTCGCGCTTTCGCCCAAGCAGTACGGCCACATCACACGCTACGACCTGCTGGCGGTTGCCAATCCCGACGATTTTTCGCAGACGTGCGCGGCGCTCGACGAGCGAAGCGCGGTCAAGGATTCCGGTGTGACCGTAACTTCGACGCTGCCGATCATGACCGACAACGTCACCTTTACATTCGGCGGAAAGAGCGAGACCGTGCAGCTGATCGTGGTGCCCGATGACCGCACGAACGATCTGGACGACTATGTTCGCCTTGAGGATGAGTCCAAAGAGCCACTGTCTTTGCGTGACGGAGACGTGTATCTGAGTAAGAGTTCACAGCTGGTGCTGGGGATTCAACCGGGCGATACGGCGCACGTCCAGGATTCGTCACTCAACGTCGCCAAGGTCAAGGTCAGCGACATTTCGCTTAACTATCTGGGCAACACGCTTTACATGACGCAGAGCACCTATGAGCGCGCGTTTGGGCGCAGCGTTCGCCTCAATGGCATCTTTGCGCTGCTCAAGGGTTCGTCGGCCGACCAGATTGCGTTTAGCAAGAAGCTTAAGAGTGACGGCTGGCTTTCGATTTCGAGCACGGCCGAGCATTGGGAGAACTTTGAGGCGAACTTCACTATTATCAATTCCGTCGTGGTGCTCGTGACCTTTATGGCGGCGTGCCTGTCGTTTGTGGTGGTGTTTACGCTGTCCAACACGAATATCTCCGAGCGCGAGCGCGAGCTGGCGACCATCAAGGTGCTTGGTTTCCGCCGTGGCGAGGTGCACCATTACGTCAACAAGGAGACGTTGATCCTCACGGCAATTGGCGCCGCGCTGGGCGTGCCACTGGGCGGCTTGCTGGCCGAGAGTTTTACGTACATTTTGCAGATGCCGTCGCTGTACTTTGATGTTGAGGTCGAGCCGCTAAGCTACGTGCTCGCCGTGGTGCTTTCCTTTGGCTTTACGTTTATCGTCAACCTCGCCACCAATCGTACCCTCAACAAGATCGACATGGTCGGCGCCCTCAAAAGCGCCGAGTAACCTGCCTGGGATTCAAGTTCTAGCGAGCTGCCGACGCGCCCGCAGCAGCATTTTTGCATAAACCGCCCCGCCAAATGCATACTTTGACGGGGCAGTTGCTTTTTGCCCACAGGTACCCCAGGGGCGCCGTGCAAATTCCGGAGTATTCAGCGTCCCGGGGTCCGCGGGCGCGGGGGCGGGGGTGCAAAACTGCGCTGAAAGCCCCGATTCTGAGCCCCAACGCCTCTAGAGCCGCTCGTTTTTTTACAGGATGCGGCCCATGGTGCCTGCCTTTCGCCCAAAATCCAGTATGCAGGCACCCTCGGCTGCTGAATACTCCCAAAAATGCACGCCGCATCCTACCCCAGGCACCCGCAGCAAGAAGACGAATAGTCTCGGCCTCCCCAGTCACCGCAGGAGGCCCTAGGGCTTACCTCCCAAATCTTTCCGCAGGACGGAAGGATCCCGCCGCGCGAAGCGCACGGCGGGATCCTGACATGTCCGAGGACGATTTGGGAGGTAAGCCCTGGGGTCTCCGATGAGAGCAGTTTCGGCCGAGGCTATTCGTCGCCGAAGCTGATGCCCAACGCCTTGGCCTCGCGCACCAGATCGCTCTGGGGATCGACATACTTGAGCTTGCCGGCGACATCCTCGAGCGGCATGTGACACATCTTGCCGTCACGCAGGGCGATCATGTAGCCAAACTCGCCGCGTAGACAGCCCAGTGCCGCCTCGACGCCGCACTGGGTCGCAAAGATGCGGTCCTGGGCGTCGGGCTGGCCGCCGCGCTGCGTGTGGCCGGGGATGGCGACGCGGGTCTCGCGACCGGTCTTGGCCTCGATCTCCTTGGCGATGTCGTAGACGATCGACGGGCTCGTGCGCTCGGCGAGTTTCTTCTTGTACTCCTTCTTGGACAGCGCCGCGTCCTCCTTGGAGATAGCGCCCTCGGCGACGGCCACGATGGTAAAGCGGCTGCCGGTCTCCATGCGATGCTCGATGGTCTTGATGACGTTATCCATGTCGTAGGGGATCTCGGGAATCAAGATGACATCCGCGCCGCCCGCGACGCCGGCGTATAGCGGGATCCAGCCAACCTTGTGGCCCATGATCTCGATAACGAACACGCGGCCGTGACTCGAAGCGGTGGTGTGAATGTCGTCGATGCACTTGGTGGCGACGTCGATGGCGCTCGTAAAGCCAAACGTCAGCTCGGTGCCCCAGGTGTCGTTATCGATGGTCTTAGGCAGGGCGATAACGTTGAGGCCCTCTTCGCGCAGACGGTTGGCGGTCTTGGTGGAGCCGTTGCCGCCCAGCATAAACAGGCAGTCGAGCTGCAGCTTATGATAGGTGTGGACCATTGCCGGCACCTTCTCGACGCCGTCGGCCTCGGGAATATCCAGGCGCTTGAACGGCGTACGGCTCGTGCCCAGGATGGTGCCGCCACGGGTAAGGATGCCGCTAAAATCGGCGGGCGTCATGACGCGGAACCGGCTGTAGATAAGGCCCTGGTAGCCGTCCTCAAAACCATAGATCTCAATAGGCTCTTCGCTATTGGTCATAAGCGTTTTGACAATGCCGCGCATGGTGGCGTTGAGCGCCTGGCAGTCGCCGCCACTGGTAAGAAGACCGATCCTAAGCATGATGAATCCTTCCGGGCAAGTTATAACATGCGCATAAGTTTACCCCCGCACACTGTTGATACGGGGGTAAAACGTGTTAGCTCAAGCGTATAGAAATGTAAACAACGTCAGGCGAGCGTAAGGTCGACGAGCCTGGGTCCTTACAGTGCGAAGGCGTCGACGTCGCCCCAGTGGCGGCGCAGCGTAATGGCGGCGGCGGGTTCGGTATTGTCAAAGACGACCGACCATTGCGTATTGCTGGTGATGTCTTCCGGATTGGGTTCTTGCGCTGCGGCACGCAGGGCTTTCCAGACAATCGTTTCGTCCTGGGCACCGACATGGGCGTCAAGGACATCGGCGATTGCGACGGCGCGCTCTTTACCATGGCCCAGCTCGCCATTCTTTTGGTTGGGCAGCACTTCGTCGCCATAGCAGGCATAGAAGTTCGTAACCTGGCGTACAGGAGTCGCTTTGAAAGCGCGGTCCGGATCGTGCGGATCCCACTCTACTACGCACGCGTCACCGGCGGCGTCGTTGATAAAGAAGTGGTAATCGCGTCCTGCCATAGCGTGCATGTCGTAGGCGGAAAGCAGGTCGACAGCTTCTTGCGTGGTGGCGGCACGGTCGAGCACCAGGCGGATGGCGAGCGAGGTATTGATGGCGGGGCGTTGCGTGTCCTGGTCACAGGGCTTGGAATCCAGGGTGAGTACGGCAATGGACACGCCGCATTCGTTAACACCGTCGAGCTGGGCAAACGGGCCCATGAGTGCGGCGGCACGTCCGGCGACGGAGTCAAGCGGAGTGTTATCGCCCAGGTTGTTAAGGGCGGCAAACCCGATGGAGGCATAGCCGCCGCGTGGGTGATTGCGCACCAGCAGCGCTGAGGTGTCGTCCTTAAAGTCGTAATTGCGACCGGTGCGCACGCGGCCTTCGGCATCTACGGCGACAAAAGCGCTGCAGGCAAACTGGGGCGCCTGGACATGTGCCGGCACACCGGGCAGCACCTGCGCCACCACGGCATCGATGTAGGCCTGGTCGTCGCGCACGCCAGCGGCGATAATGCGATCAAGATCGTAGTCGTAGGCGATGTCGATTGCGTACAGGTCATAGCTATCCGCGTAGCCGGTCAAGCGTTTGAGCGACGCGGCGGACTTGATTTGCTTGTGATAAACGATACCGGTGGCAGCGGCAAGGCCGACGGCGACTCCCGCGACACCGCAGGCGATGGCAATGTTACGTGGCTTCATGACGGCTCCTCTCGTCCTGTTAGCGTAATTGTCGCAAAAGGAGCGCGGGCATGATGGCTCAACTTGGTGAGCGGCGCGGGATTAAACATGGAATGAAGAGTGCGGCGCTGGCGTGGCGGGGTATGCTGGAGGGGACCATCAACCCAGCGAAAGGGGAGAGCATGACGGATCAGGAAACGCCCGAGCGCGCGCATGTGACGGCCGACGATATCGAGGCCGCCAACGACCTCATCGACTTTATCGAGGCATGTCCCAGCATGTTCCATACGGCGGCGACCATTATGGCCGAGCTCGACGAGGCGGGCTTTACCTACCTGCCCGAGAACGCGGCGTGGGACATCGAGCCGGGCGGGCGTTATTACACGCAGCGCAATACCTCGAGCGTTATTGCCTTTAAGGTGGGCGAGGACCTGACCGCGACGTGGGGCGAGGACGGCGTTGCCGGTGACTATCATTTTCAGCTCACGGCGTCGCACAGCGATTCGCCGACGTTTAAGGTCAAGGCCGTGCCCGAGCTCGACGGCGCAGGCGAGACGCTGCGCCTGAACACCGAGGCCTACGGCGGCATGATCGACTACACCTGGTTCGACCGCCCGCTGGCGCTCGCGGGCCGCGTGTTGGTACGCGAAGGCGACCGTATTGAGAGCCGCCTGCTTGCCACCGAGCGCGAGGTCGCTATCATTCCGAGCCTTGCCATCCACATGAACCGCGGCGTTAACGAGGGCTTTGCTCCCAACCGAGCCGTCGACCTGTGCCCGCTCATCAGCGCTGGCGAGCTTAAGCAGGGCGACTTTGATGCCCTGGTTGCCGACGAACTGGACGTTGAGCCCGAGCAGATCCTGAGCCGCGATCTGTTCCTGGTCAACCGCCAGGATGCGCGCATTTGGGGCTGGGCTGACGAGTTCATCTCGACGCCCAAGCTCGACGACCTGGCCTGCGCCTACACCTCACTGCAGGCATTTTTGGGTGCCGAGAACGCGCGCGACGTCTCGGTCTTCTGCTGCTTTGATAACGAGGAGGTTGGTTCCGAGACCAAGCAGGGCGCCATGTCGACGTTCTTGGCCGACGCACTGCGCCGCATCAACGGATCGCTGGGCTTTGACGACGAGTCGTACCATCGTGCACTTGCTGCCTCGATGCTTGTGAGCTGCGACAATGCGCATGCCGTGCACCCCAACCACGCCGAGAAGTGCGACGCCCGCAATCAGGTTGTGCTCAACGGCGGTATCGTTATCAAGGAAGCCGCCAACCAGCATTACTGCACCGATGCCTTTAGCCGCGCAGTGTTCCAGGCTATTTGCGATGACGCCGACGTGCCCACGCAGGCCTTCGCCAACAAGAGCGATATGGCGGGTGGCTCCACGCTCGGCAACCTGTCGAACATGCAGGCGAGCATGCATGCCGTGGACGTGGGCCTGCCGCAGCTGGCCATGCACTCAAGCTGCGAGACCGGCGGCGTACGCGACGTGATGTACGCCATTCGCGCCCTCACGGCTTTCTACGAGCGAAACCTAACCATCAACGGCGCCGAAAGCGTAGAGCTCTAATACCTGCCAAAAAGGGACAGGTTTACTTTGGCAGGTTTTATTTGGGCAAATGCCGCAATGCCAACAGCTGGACAGAATTGTTATGACACCGCAGGTTGAGCAAACGTCAGCGAGCGACGTCCAGAGCGAACAAGTTGGCATGAAAAAGGCAAGGCATAGACCTTCTGGTCATGCCTTGCCTTTTGAATGACAAATTGTCGCTCTGGGCGGCGCGTAGCGTCGACCGGTCCGCCGTTCGTTAGAACGGCGGAACCCTAATGTTCGATCCAGCAGCGAAGCGTCTCGCCGGCCTGCAGGTGACGCAGGTTCTCTGCGGCAATGTCGACCACATTGTTGAGCGTAGCCTCCAAGTGGAACCAGCCCGAGATATGCGGTGTGATGAGCATGTTGGGCGCATCCCACAGGGGGCTTGTGGCGGGCAGCGGCTCGGGGTCGGTGACGTCGACCGCGGCGCCGGCGAGATGTCCCGATTCCAGAGCGGCAACCAAATCGTCGGCGACTACAAGATCGCCGCGGCCGCCGTTGGCAAAGAAGGCGCCCGGTTTCATCGCGGCGAAGAACTCGGCGTTTGCCAGACCGCGGGTCTCGGGTGTGCTGGGCATAAAGGATGCGACGATGTCGGCCTCCGCCAGGCGCTCAGACAGGGCATCTATGCCGTCCATGTCCTCAAACACAATGGGGTAGACGAGCGGATGGCGCTTGATGCCGCGGACGTGCGCGCCCATGCTGCGGCAGAGCGTGGCAAAGTGGCCGCCAATGTCGCCCGCGCCCAACACCAGCACATTGGCATTTTTGAGCGAGGTGACCGGGCCTAAGTCCTCCCAGCGATGCTCGCGCTGCAAGTCGTGATAGCCGGGCAGGTGCTTCATCATGGAAAGGACCATGGCAAACATGTGCTCGCTCACGGCCTGGCCGTAGGCGCCGATTGAGCAAGACAGCTTGGCTTCAGCCGGCACGGTGCCGGCGGCGAGATAGTCGTCATAGCCGGCGGTCTGCAGTTGCAGCAGCTGGAGGTGCTCGCATGCGGTCAGCAGGGAAGGGTCGATGTTGCCCAAGATCACGTCGGCATCGGCGACCTGCTCGCGCGTGATGGCGTCGGCACTCGTGTAGATAAAGTCCTCGCCCGGAGCGCTCGACTCAAGAATTGCGCGATGACGGTCGTTGACGGGCAACAAAACCAGGATGTTCACAAACGGTCCTCTCCGCCCAACCTGCCAAAAGGGGACAGGTTTATTTTGGCAGGTTTTATCAGGCAAAACGCTATAAAAACGCCGGGCTTCGCGATGGTTAACATATCCATCGCGAAGCCCGGCGCATCCACGGCTACCAGCTCAGCAGCTCGTAGCCGTCCTCGGTCACCACGAGCTGTACCTCGCACTGGGCCGAATCGCTGCCGTCCTTGGTGCGCACGCACCAACCGTCGCCCTTGCTGATCTTGATGTCGGGCGCTCCGGCGTTGACCATGGGCTCAATGGTAAAGACCATGCCCGGGGCCATGATGGTGTCCACATCGGGCGCCTCGGTGGTAAAGCCCACAAACGGGTCCTCGTGGAACTCTTTGCCAATGCCGTGTCCGCCGTACTCGCGCACTACGCTAAAACCGGCGTCCTCGACCGTCTTTTGCACGGCCTCAGCCATCACGGAGAGCGGCAGCCACGGCTTGACGGCAGCCAGACCCGCCTCCACGCTGGCGCGGGTGACGTCGACCAGGCGCTGGCGCTCGGCAGAGACCTCGCCGATGCAGAACATGCGGCTCGAATCACTAAAGTAGCCGTCTAGGATCGTGGAGCAGTCCACGTTGATAATATCGCCCTCATGCAGCACGTCCGTATCGCAGGGGATACCGTGACAGACCACGTCGTTGATCGAGGTGCAAACGCTCTTGGGGTAGCCCTCATAGTTGAGGTCGGCCGGCGTGCCACCGTGCTCGACGGTGTAGTCGTAGATCATCTGGTCGATCTGGTTGGTGGTCATGCCCGCGGCGATGTGTTCGCCTACGTAATCGAGCACGCCCACGTTGATGGCGGCCGAGCGCTTGATGCCCTCGATATCGGCGGGCGTCTTGTAGAGCGTGCGGGGCAGAACCTCCCAGCCCTCTTCCCACAAGCGCTCGAGGCGCTCATCAAAGGCGCTATGGCATTTCTTATATTTTTTGCCGCTGCCGCACCAGCAGGCGTCGTTGCGGCCGGGCACGGGTCCATTGTCAAACATGGCTAACTTCCTTTCATTCGCAGCTAGTATAGCCCACCCACGCGTCCATAAAAGTTGCGGTGATATAGTTCCGATTTAAGCGGTTTAACAGCATAAATAGGAACTATATCACCGCAACTGATGGAGCGGGATGGCAGGCACTAGCTGCTGCGTGGTTTTGCTAGTAGCTCACCTGGCAGGGAATGCCGAGGGCGCGCACGCGCGCGGCAATGGCGTCGAGGGCCTCGGGTGCTGCTTTGGCAAGGCCTGCGACCGGTGTCTCGCGCGCCACCGTGTAGATGGTCGCCTCCTGCGGACGAATGCGCTCGAGCACCGCGAGCCAGGGGGCGACGTACTCCTCGCCGGTGTTGTCGATGGGCTTGCCCTGATACTCACCGGTCAAAAAGATCGTCTGGATAATAACGTGACCGTCAAAGCTTGCGAACGTCTCGATCTGGTGCTCGACGTCGTAGGGGCCAACGGGCTGGTCGAGCAGCTGGATAAATGCCGGGTCGACGGTATCGAGCTTAAGAATGTTGTCATCGACCATCATGAGCGCGTCGTGCACCTCGGGGCGGTCGGCGCGCGTGCCGTTGGAGAGCACGGCGATCTTGGAGTTTGGGGCAAGCTCGTCGCGCAGCGCGACGGCGCCGGCGATGGCCTGCGGAAACTCCGGTGCGGCGGTGGGCTCGCCGTTGCCTGCGAAGGTGATCACATCGGGGAGCTCGCCCTCGGCTGCCATCTCGCGCAGCTTTGCCTCGAGCGCGTCGAGTACCACGGCAGCTGTGTTGTACGGCTCATGGCAGGGGCGCTCGGCGTTGAGGCCGTTTTCGCAGTAAATACAGTCGAACGTGCAGATTTTGCCGCTGGCCGGCATCATGTTGACGCCGAGCGAGAGACCAAGGCGACGGCTGCGAACGGGCCCAAAGATGGGGCTGGCATTCAAAAACGTAGACATAGGCATATGCTCCTCAAGACAATTGTGCCTAAGCATAGCATCGGCTCCAAAGCAGGGTGCGGGCTCTTGCTTTACAAGTTTCGTTTTTTCACGTCGCTCATTATGCCGTGTCATGAAAAGCCTCGGGTCGGGTAAAGTTAATCTGTTAACAAGGCGTAAAGCAATGCAGGTCTATCCAGCCGTACTGACGCGCAACTGGATGGGCGTTGATGATGGGGGCACAACATGGATTTTACGGTCGAGAATGCGGGCACCACGATTGCCTGTCGCGAATATGCCGGCCCAGATGTGTCGCCTGATGCTCCTGCCTTGGTGTGCGTGCACGGCGCTTGTGTCGACGGCACATTTTTCGACGGTATCGCTTGTGAGCTCAGCCGCAACTACCGCGTAATTGCCTACGACCGCCGCGGCTGCGGTGGCAGCAGCGATGCGGCAGACGGCAGCTATGATCTTGCCGCTCAGGCCGCCGACCTGCAAGCCGTGATCGAACACGTTGGCGCTCCGGCAAATGTGCTTGCGCATAGCGCCGGTACGTTGGTGGCGCTGGAGCTTCTTCGCGCCGAACCCCATCTCGTCGCCCGTGCGATTCTGCATGAGCCGGCTGTGTCGGCCGAAGGCGCCGGCATGGGCGCAGCTCCGGTTTTGCTCGATATGATTGCGGCTGGAAAGGTTTCAAGGGCGCTCCGGCTTTTCTTGGGAGCCCTCGGCGACTTGGACCCCGAGGCTCCCGGGACGACCGAAGCGGAAGCCAAACATGCCCTGCGCAATGGTCGTTGCTTTATGGCTAATGAATACGGAACAAATATGACATATGCTCCCGACTGGGAGCGCGTCCGCGCGTCAAAGGCGGTGTCGGCCGTGTTTTTGGGCGAGCTTTCGGTCGGTACGCCCCGCGAGGCTGGCACGCGAGCGGCTGCCGAATATCTCGATTGCCCCCTTGTGACGATCCCGGGCGCGCATAACGGCCTGCGCGATCGCCCCGTTACGGCGGCAAACGCCGTTCGCGATGTCTTGGAGCGTTAGCACGCTCGATGACCTGCGGGGAGAGGGGCTGTTAGCGTTTCGTCATTGTTAACGAATGCGCCCATAACCGCGCGCCCGCGGCTCCATTACCGCCGTTTGCCAGGTCATAAAAATGTAACGATAATCGCGCGTTTGCCTTCAGCTGTTAGATGCTACCCTTGTACCAATTGATATGCACCGTTGCCGTGCGTAACGATAGGAAGGGCCCCATATGCTCAATAATCACGAGGTCAATCTAACCGACGAGGAGGCTGCCGCCGAGGTCGCCCGCGTCGCGAAGACCTACCCCGTGGTGCGTTTGTTGTCGGCCGATCAGATTAAGAGCGAGCCTAACTGCTTGCTCGCCGGCGATCGCTGCCCTTGTCTGCGTCAATCGAGTCTTGAGGCCTTGGCAGGTTCCGATGATGTATCGGAGCAGCTGCTCAATGATGGTACCGAGTACCGCGCTCGCCTGCGCCCTCTGAAGGTCGAGGGCGAGCCTCACGTCCTGCTGATGGTGCGTCCGATCGATGAGCAAGAGGCTGCAGAAGAGGACCTTGTCTACACCGACGTGCTGACGAGTGTGCGCAATCGTCGATATTACGAGGAAAAGCTCCGTAGCGCCCGCATGAATGCCGGCGTTGCGATGATCGACCTTGATGATTTTAGGGTCTTCAACGATACGTGTGGCCGTCATGCCGGCGACCTTGCGCTCGGTGCTGTGGCGACAGCCATACGCAGCGGAATTCGTTCGACTGACGAGCTTGTGCGCTATGGCTGCGACAAGTTTGTGGCCGTCATGCCCGATATTCCCACCGATGACTTCGCCCGTCGCTTGCGTCAGGTATCCGATGCCGTTCATGCCACGATTATTCCGGGCCATGAGTACGTGAGCTTGACGGCATGTGTTGGTGGCGTTCGCATTCATGGCGAGACGGTCGATGAGGGCGTTGGCCGCGCTGTCCAGTTATTGAGCCGCGCTAAGGCAAAAGCCGGTGCGGTCGTGACCGATGCCGATTCCATCGAGGCCTTCCAAAGCGAAAAGCCTTTGGTGCTTATTGTCGATGACTCCGAGATGAACCGAGCCATTCTCAGCGAGATGCTCAAGGACGAGTATTGCATCCTCGAGGCCGACCACGGTCGTGCGGCGCTCGACATGGTCGACCGCTATGGCGATGAGTTGTCGCTCGTGCTGCTGGATATTGTCATGCCGGGCGTAAGCGGCTTTGAGGTGCTGGCCGATCTATCGCGCCGATCGGTTAGTGACAATCTGCCCGTCATCATGATTTCGAGCGAAGATTCCGATGATATGGTTCTGCGCGCGTACGAGCTGGGCGCCTCGGACTATATCAACCGCCCGTTTGACTCCCGTGTCGTGCGCCGCCGTGTGAGCAACACCATCCGCCTATACGCCAAACAGCGCCGCCTGACGAACCTGCTGTCCCAGCAGTACAACGAGCGCGTCAAGAACAGTCGCATGCTCATCGACGTCATGGCCGGCGTCATGGAGCTTCGCAACGGCGAGAGCGGCAGGCACGTTACGAACATCGAGAAGCTGACCGAGCTGCTGCTTGGCTGTCTGGTCCAGCGTAGCGGCACGATCTCCCTCGACAATGAGGAACGCTCTACGATTGCCCTGGCTTCGGCGCTGCACGATATCGGCAAGATGTCGATTGACGATGCAATTCTCAACAAACCCGGGCGCCTTACGCCCGAGGAGTTCGAGATTATGAAGACGCATACCACGATGGGCGCCGACATGTTGCTTGAGCTGGGCCGCCATCACGTCGGCAATGCGCTTATGGAATATGCGTACCAGATTGCGCGTTGGCATCACGAGCGCTGGGACGGCAAGGGTTATCCCGATGGCCTTAAGGGCGACGAGATTCCCATTGCCGCGCAGGTGGTCTCGGTGGCCGACGTGTACGATGCCCTGACGAGCGTGCGTGTGTACAAGGACGCTATTCCGCACAAGGAGGCGATCCAGATGATCCTGGACGGTAAGTGCGGCACCTTTAACCCGCTGTTGCTCGACTGTCTGCTCGAGGTGCAAGACCGTATTGCCGAGACGTTGGCACGCCCCGCCGACGTTGTCGCGTTTCCCACGATTTAGTTTGACCTAAGGAGTTTTAATCCATGATTTCCATGCGTGAGGCGTATGAGAAGATCGGCGCTAATTATGATGACGCGTGCGCTCGGCTGATGGGCGAGGAAATGCTTGCCCGCTTTGCCCTCAAGTTTTTGGATGACGAGAGCATGGACAAGCTGGAGGCCGCCATGGCGGCAGGAGACGCCGAAGGTGCGTTTATGGCAGCGCACACACTCAAGGGCGTGAGCCAGAACCTGGGATTCGATAATCTGTACGAGCCGGCGGTCGTGGTGACCGAAGCACTGCGCGGCGCCGATGCCGTTGACGGCGCTCGCGAGGGAATGCATGCGTTGCAGCAGCAATATGCGGCAACGATGTCGGCTCTGCGCGAGGCGGCTGAATAAGAGCTTGCGAGCCTTGGGCTGCTTGCCGGCCACATATAGGTGAAAGGGCGCCCCGCCGGACCATGTGGCCG
>USHA01000044.1 GCA_900554325.1 uncultured Collinsella sp. | reverse complement strand
TCGCCCGGGTCGGCGGGGGCGGCGTAGGCCGCGGGCCCGCACAGGGCCAGGGCGGCCGCGACCGCCAGCGCGGCGGCGGCACCGGAAATTCGTTTCATGGAGCGTCTCATGGAAAATCCCCCTAATCTAGCAACGGTTTAGAGTCTACTAGATTGGGGGGACGGGGGCCAAGCCCGCACAGTTAGCGTCGGCGTGACGTCCTTCGTCTACAGCACGGTTAAATGCATCGAACAAATGGGCTGCTTCCTCGGGACGCGAGGAAGCATCTAAAACAGTGTTGAGAATGTCTCCCGCATCACGTCCGTGTGTCTCCGTCGCAGGAACCGACGTGGTCTCGCCATCAAGAATGCAAATATTGTCACGAGGCACTGAAGCCACGACAACCGGCGAATGCGTGGTCACGACAAACTGCACGTTGGGGAAGATGCGAACGAGGTCCTCCAGAATTCGTGCCTGTCAACGAGGGTGCAAATGAAGGTCGATCTCGTCAATCATTACCACGCCCGGCGTCTTGAGCACACGATCCCCTAGTGCGGGGTTCAACATCGCCATGCGATATGCGATGTCCGCAAAAAGGCTCGACGTGCCACGATATCCGTCGCTCATAGAGTGAATCCTATCGCGATGGTAACTACCATCGGCAGTGCTTATATGTAAACACCAGCTGGCCGAGTCCGGCATCAAAATCGACCATCGCGTCCACGGTAGAAGCAGCGGCATCAAAACATGAGGCCGGTGCCTTTTTAACCGCAGAGAACAGTGCGCTGTCACGCCTATTCTGCTACTCCCAAATGGATTGAGATTTAAACCATGCATTCATACGTGCATCGTTCGAAGATGCCTGTAGGGCACCTTCGAACCCACGCGTCCTGTTGGGCAACGATTGGTCTTTAGGTTCAGTCCGCGTCCACAATCGATCGGTCCCATAACGAGCAAGAATGGGAAGGACAACCGTCTCGCCACTGCCGACATTTTTATTGCAGCCGATCGCTGACATCCATTACAGGCGCAGCGTCAGCAATAGTCGTGCAGCCCTTGGCTGTATTAGGCGAACGCAACTAAAACCGTTGCAAATGCAATTAGGTATAATTCTTCCAAATCGCCTAGAGAAAGTGTTTGAATGCTGACCGTAATCGTGCCTACTTACAATGCCGAGCCGTATCTTTCTCAGGCTATAGGCAGCCTATTAAACGAAAACAAAATCGAACTGGAAATCCTCGCCATCAACGACGGATCCACCGACAACTCGCTCGCCATTATGCAAGATTTCGCTGCGCGCGACTCACGCGTTCGAGTGATCGATAAGGCAAACCAGGGTTACGGCGCAACCTGCAATCTGGGCATTCGCGAGGCAATGGGCGACTGGATTGCCATCCTCGAGCCCGATGACTGGATCGAGCCCGGAATGTACTCCGACATGTTTGCCTTTGCCAAGCGCGAATTTGGCGGTCCGAACAAGCTCGATATTATTGAGACCCCGTATTGGATCATTCGCAACCCCGATACCCCCCAAGAGGTCAAACTACATTGCGCATATCGTGGTCGCATCAAACCGTCTCGGCAACCGTTCACCATTCACGACGCTCCACACCTGCTGGCTCACCATCCGTCCATTTGGTCGGCAATCTATCGTCGCGACTTCCTGATGCAAAACAATATCTGGTTTAAGGAAATCCCCGGTGCAGGTTGGGCCGATAATCCATTCCTCGTCGAAACGCTATGCCAGGCAAAGGCCATCGCTTACTGGCCCAAGCCGTATTATTGCTACCGTGAGGAAACACCCGAAAAGGCGGCCGCCCTGGCAAAGCGTGACCCCTTGATGCCGTTTAATCGCTGGAACGACATGGTCGATATTCTTGAGCGGCTCAACGTCACCGACTCCGCCGTCTGGACACCGCAAATCACACGCGGCTTCACCTATATGGGCATCATGATTGAGCACACCGGAATTGAGGGGCACCCCGAAATCGAGCGGGCAATCCACAAGATGTTCGAACGCATGCCGCAAGATCTGGTATTTGCCAATCCTCGCGTTACCCCCGCGGCCAAAAAACTCTATGCCGAGTATATGGGCATCGCCGACCCTAAAATCAGCTACTGCGCATACGCCAAGGACCTCGTGGGCGAGGGCCTGTATAACGTATGGAACAAGGGGCCCAAGCAAACTCTAAAAATGATCACATCGCACTTTGGTTCATACAACGCACGCGCTGGAAAATAGTCTGATGGGCAGCAAAGCAAGCAGAAATACCTCCATCGAAGCGCTGCGCTTGGTCGCGGTCGCCGGGATTGCCATATTCCACACGTTTCAATGGACCTTCCAAGCCGTCTGCACCGGCCTACCGGAATATGCGCCGCTCGCTGTCTTCCCTTACTCCGGCGCGCTCGGCTTTATCAACCTGCTGGGCTGCTGGGCCAACGAGGTCTTTTTTATGATCTCGGGATACTTCCTTATTCCCTCGGCAATTCGTGCCCTCCAAAACGGGTCATCCGCGCGGGGCCTCATTTATAAATCGTTTACACGGTTAAAGAAAATCGTCTTACCCACGCTCTTTTATTGCACCGCGTGCCTGTTTGTTTCAATGTACGTCTATCCCCTACCCGAAATCTCGCTGCACGAGATTGGCTGGCTTACGCTGGGCATCGAGTTTATCTGGGTCTACGCCGCCTCCGTATTGCTCGTACCGATGATGGCGCTGGCAAGGCAGCGAATCGGCAGCAAAAGGGCCCCGTTTGTCGTAGCACTTCTAGTGTTCGCAACATTTGGAATCAACTGCTACATCGCGGCGACGGCAAACGAAGTTGCCGGTGTCGTTTTATGGCGCAAGCTCATGAGCGCTGTTACCTACCTGGTCGCGTTTATTGCGGCAGGAGAAATGCGCTTTGTCCTCGAACACCACGGCAACGCATCCGGCGCTCAAAAATCCAAGATCGCACTCATCAGACTCGTTGCCGTCACCATCGCGCTCGAGCTTCTGCTATCGGCAAGTAGCCAGTACGACGCGCTCTGGAAGCTCTCCTACAAGTCCACTTCCGTCATATCCTTTATCTTGGCCGCCGCATCCGTTGCCGCCGCAGCGCTCCATCAGCCGCGCCACGAAGTCCCAGCTGCAGACAAGACAATCATGTCCCTCGCCGCAGGAACGCTCGCTTTCTACGCCGTACAGTCGTTTACCTGCAATGTCTGGCGACCCATCTTTGACAAAGCAATCTGCACCATGGCGACAGGCATCCAAACGGGAGAGCCCCATCCAGCCGGCGCCATTTTGCTCGGAATCCTTATGAGCCTTTACCTCGCGCTTGCCCTGCTCCTCGTGGATATCGTACGCAGGGCCGTGGTCGACGCCATCAAGGCTCGCATGAACAGCTAAGCAGCCTTCCGACTCCGCAGACCACGAAGCGTGCTAACACCCGAAGCAAATAGAATCGCAAAGACAATCGCCCAGTTCTTGCAGCCAAACACCGGAATATGAACGATCGCATGGTCATGCATAACAACGAAATAACCCAGAACAACCACCAGAGGCAGCGCCATGAGCAGTGACTGGATCAACATCTTGCGACGACGACCGCCTTGTGCTCCGCCCAGTATCGAACAAACGAGCACGGCAATCCAAATCGCCAATACGGCAGCAAACGAAACAAGACAAACGATGTTCGAGACCATCGCATAACCAGCAGTTGAGCAAATGGCGAACAGCTGCGGGCTCATGCAATAAAACTCCTTCAAAATCTGAGGCCAGTCAGCTTGGGGCAACAGTGACGAAGTCCCATGCGCAGACCAAAGACCCATCTCCCCCAGAACGTTCGAAAAGACCTCGTCCCAGCCCAGCACAAATGCCGCGACAACCCATTTCATCGCCCAAGTAAACACAAACGAAAGCCCAAACCCAAAGAGCGCCTGCAGCATCGTGACGACGCAGCGCTTGGGGCGCTCGCCCTCGGGGAGCGCAATGAAGGCGAAAAAGCAATGCAGGGCGACAACTGCAGCAGGAATCGTTAAAAAGTCAAGAAACGAAAACACGGCGCCCGTCGCTATCGACCAAAGGACAAGGCGGCTTGTGAAAACCCGTGCGTTCGGGGCCGAGTCCAAACGAAGGCTCATGCAAGACATCATGATGAGCGCCACAAAGAACGAGATGCACAGCAGCAGATCACCGATAAAATTGAAAAACGGATTGGTCGAGAACAACAGGATTACAAGGAAACCCAACGTCACTGGCTTTGAAAACCGCTTCTGCAAGGCAACGTAAGCGCAAGCGGAGCCGACAATCGCCAGAGCAGCCGCAGGCACCACGACCACATCGATACCGCCAATAAACAGGCAGACATTCGTAAGTAGCTGCCATCCATGCCAATACCGGTAATACTGCTGATGCGTAATCCCGCCGGCTTTCGTAACGTCATCAATCTCGGCAACGGTCATCGTCTTAAACGGAGAACCTTGGTCCTTTTGCTGTGTGACTTCAATGATAAAGCGATTGTTATCAAAGCAAACAGGACCAGCTGCAACACGGTGGTCGTAGAAATACATGTCAGACAACAGAGCCGAGGACTCCGAACCCTGCGCATGCGACTCGATAACGGGCCTCGGTAGGCAATTCGCTGCGGTATTGCTCAGGGCAAAGACAAGTTGAAATGCCACGAACAGCAGCAGGCATTTGGCGGGCAGGGTGTCGGCAAAGGAGGCTAAACGAGTTTTATTCACAGGGCATCCAAACAGAAAGATCGCATCCACAGGAATCGGCATCTATGTAATACCACAATGCGCGCTTGCAACCTCGCCACGCTCACACGTCAACCAAGCTTGTAGCAAACGTTCTTGGTGATTAGCGGAACATTACCCGCGGGCGCCCGCCTACGCTTACAATAGTCGTGTCCCATGGGACACGTTGTTTATTCCGCAGGGCCGATATGCTGCCCACGCGAAAGGATATTCTCGTTCATGACTTCCACCCTCCCCGCTCCCATCGACAAGCTCGCCATCGTTGTCGTCACCTATAAGCGCCAGGAACTCCTGGCCAACCTGTTCGACTCTATGACCAAGCTCACTGCCGCGCCCTGGCGCATCGTGATTGTCGATAACGAGAATTCGCGCGAGACCGAGGCCATGTGTACCGCATTCAACGAGCGCCTGGCCAACCTGTGGGGCATCGACACCGAGCAGCCCGACGCGCAGGGCGGCACCGACCGCGTTATCTACGCCCCGCAGCTCGAAAACGGCGGCGGTGCGGGCGGCTTCTCCGCCGGCACTAAATGGGCCTACGACTTGGGGGCCCAGTGGTTCTGGGTCATGGACGACGACGTGCTCGTCATCCCCGAAGGCATCGAGCGCTTGGCCAAGTGGACCGAACGCTACGACGTCATCCAGGGTTCGCGCCTGGACTTTGACGGCGGCGCCTTCTTTTGGCAATACCAACTCATCCTTTCGCTCGGCATTCCCAACCCAGTCGCCAAGTGGGACTTGGGTCCAGAGGGTTATCGCGCCATGAACCAGCTGTGCTTTGAGGGCGGCATGTTCTCGCGCCGCGTGGTCGACAAGATCGGCCTGCCCGATGCGCGATTCTTCATCTACGGCGACGATGCCTGCTATGGCTACGTGGCCAGCCAGCACTTCCCCGCCGCCGTTGTTGCCGACGTGGTGCTCAAGCGCGCCCGCGCCGTCTCTAACTGGGACATCGCCGGCAAACGCCAGCTCAACTCCACGAGCGACACCAACCGCTACTACATCATGCGCAACCGCGGTTATCTGGCACGCTACATGCAGATCTACGGCGACTACCACCCTATGCTGTTCCGTCTGGGCAACGCCGCGACCTTCTGCAAGGAATTCATTCGCCTGGCTGCGGTCGATAAGTGCTTTAAGACCGGTATTCCGGCGCTGCGCCGAGGCATGAAAGACGCCCGCAAGATCATCAAGGATCCCAACTGGAAGCCCATGCCGCCCATGAAGGACACCGAGTAACGGAAGCTGGAAACACCTCGGCGCTTAAAGCCGCTGGCACACCGTAGCCACATGCTGCCCATCAAACCCAAACCCCCAGCGCATGCGTCCAATGGCGGGGCGTGGCACACGGATTTCGTCGATGCCGTCGCGCTCTATGTCGAGCAGCGCCTGCACGGCCAGCAATTCCAGGCCCAGCGCATCCACACCGGGGTCATACATCATGTTGATCGTTATCAGCGGACGTTCATCGAGCATACCGATCGTATCGGCTATGTCGAACACGGCGCCCGTGGGAAAAACCTGGATGTCCCAGCGATCCGCGCCACACTTTCGCCTCGAGGCAGGATTGGCATAGCCCGGCAAGCCAAAGCAGAGCCCCTGCAAGAGCAGATGATATGGCAGCGGCGTATCTGGGTCGGTCGCACCGATTCCCGCATCTCCCAAGATGCGGCTTAGCGCCCGCCTCACGGTATCCTCGTTCCCATGGCACAGCCCGTCGCGAAACGCATCGACGTCTCGAATGTCTTCTGCGGCACACTCAAACCACTCAATAATCACTAGACGCAAGGCCTGACGAAGCTCGTTATTGGGCAATCGCAAAGCACGGAGGCGATCGCCATGCTCTGGCTCCTCAGTCATATCCGTCGTGAGAAAACCGGACAGATACAGCGCTGTCCACATGCCATCGTCAGGCGAGACATCTGGCTCTGCAGTGCCCAAACAAAGCGGGACCTCAGCGCACCCATGGGCCTCGAGCAAATCAAACAAGACCGAAAGGCGGTCGAGATTCCACCCGGCAACTACCCTACTCAGGCAATCGGCATATCCATACAGATCGGCACGCACAGGAGCCGTGCAGCCTCGGCCCAGAAAACCGATCACACGCTCTGGACTCGAGCAATAGGCCCTGCCAAACCGATACCCCTCGAGCCATTCACGCGCATCATCCAGGTATTCCTCGCGCCCAGCATGATTCAATAGAGCCTCGACCTCGGCATCCGAAAAACCGAAACATCGGTCACACCACGCCGACAGCGGCGTCGTCAGACAATACGAGCAGCCGCGCGAAGAAAGCGCCACTTCGGCAGGACTGGGACGCTCCCCCATCAGACACGTCAGCAGCAACGAATCACGCGCAGTGGCAATGGCGTCGAACAGCACACGGTCAAGTAGTTCTGCCGGATCGGCGTCGGAAGCGTCCCTCGCGCTCGCACGGCGAGACCACGCCGCATCGTACCCATCAACGAGCAATACAACCTGCTCATCGCAGGCAATCTCCAGCAGCTCTATGAGCACACCGAGCACCGAGTCAACCTCGTCCGCGCTCGCCACGCCACGCGCGACACGTTCGATGTGACGCACCTTATCTCGAGCTAAATCCGGAGCCTCCAAGAGCGCCAACAAGCGAGCGCACTCGCCCGAAAGGGCATCGCGCACGACGCCGGCAACAGCGGGGCCACACCTCGCAGCGCCAGAAAAGTCCAGCGATATCACCGGATAGCAAGCATACTCATCCCGATAGCGCCCGCCGTTCGCATCCCAAATCTGAGCATCGGCAAACGAGATCCGACCGGCGCGACCGACCGCCGGACGCTCCAGAAAAGCCCTGAGCATCGACAAGTTCATGCTCTTGCCAAAACCCTCGGGTCGACAGCACACCACAACGGACGCGTCGCAGTCCAACACATCAGCAATAAACATGGTCTTGTCAACCAGCATGCAGCAACCAAGGGCCTCCGCATAGTCGTGCATGCCAATGGGCAAAACCGCATCGTCGGCACAGCCGATCAAGCGCACGCCAAAGCCAGCAGCACAATCAACATTTGCCTGTTCAGACACCAAAACGTTCCCCCTAAATCGCAGCACGATGCCAATTGTAATGACCGCATCGCATGTACCGATGACGCCGCGCAAACATATCGGGCAACGGTAGCAACAAGAGGCGTGAGGGGGCACAACTAATCGTTGCACAACAAAACGGGGCCCGACGCATTCGCACCGGACCCCGTCCCAACTCTTTAGTTATCTAGCAACCAAGAGGCTACTCCTCCGAGCCGTCCTCCCCAGAAGCTTTCTTCTGCTGATCGAGCTTATGCTTACCACTTACGATAGACGTAGCGCCCAGTGTGGCCAAGCTTGCACTGGCAAGGCTCGCCATAACGATAAGGTCGCCCGTCTTGGGCATGTTACCGCCAGATGACTTGGTCGTTGTAGTCGTCGTGGTTGTAGTGGTCACCGTCTTGGAGTCATTTTGCTCTTGGACCTGGTTGTCAGCACCGCTCTTGTCGTCGTCTTCGGGCTGTTTCTTTTCGCCCTCGGTCTTGCTCTCGTCCTTCTTCTGAGCGGATTTGTCGTCCTTCTCCTCAGAGCTAGAACCCTTATCAGATTCGGTCTTCTCGGAAGCCTTGTCCTTGGAGTCGCCCTTTGCGGCCTCGGTCTTTTCCGTGGAAACCTGATCAGAATTGTCCTTGTTCTGGGTCGAGCCATTATTGACGCCAGCCATCAGCGAAGAGCCCAGCGTAGAACCAAGCTGCACGGAGAAAGAAGGCTTCTTGTCCGGCGAAGCAACGGGAGCGTCCGGCGCCTTATTCGAGTCGTCCTTGGAAGCGTCGGAATCAGAAGCGGCGCCAGTGTTAGAGTCATTGCTAGAACCAGTATCGGCGGAAGAATCGCTCGAGCCAGTGGAAGAGTCAGAGGAACCAGCGTCGGTCGAACCAGAGGCGGCGCTGCCCGTATTGCCGGCAGAGCTTGAAGACGAATCGCCCGCAGCAGAGCCGTTCGAATCGGAGCCGTTCGAGGTGGAACCGTCGTTGATAGCGCCACCAGCAGAGCCATTACCGTCAGCATCGGTCGAGGGCGCATCCATCCTGTCATCGTTGGCATCGTCACTCGAGCCGTCATTCGAATCAGGCGTCGGCGAGGGCGCCGGCGTAGGCTCGGGCTGCACGGGCGTCGCAGCGGCAGCGGCCTCGTCCTCGGCGATATAAACCAAGCAGTCCTTCAGCTCGTTGCGGTAGCGGTTCTTCCAGCCCTCATGATACTGGGGTTGGCTCGAATACTTGGTCGCCACGTTATTGACCACGCTGTAGGAAAGCGCCGTCACAAACTCGCGATCGGACATATCGTTGGAAAGATTCGCCCAGCGGAAAAAGTCCCTGCAGCCACCAGTGCCGCACATGTTGGTAATGCTCCACACCATGCCCTTGACGCAGTCGGCGCGGCCCGAAATATCAATACCCAGGCCGCTCTTGAGCCACGCCTCGGTCACCGCATAGTACGAGTTGTACGCATAAGCATCTTGAAGTGCTGAGAACTCAACAGGATCGGTGTTGTAAGCACCCTGGAAGGCCTCCTGCGCAATACGGCCCAACTCGGTGAGCTGACCGTTCTCGTACATGGCATTGCTCGTGTTGGAAATCTCGCTGCCGCGATCAATCGCATCCTTGAGCATGCTGTATTTTTCGGGGCTGTAGTTGTAGACCTGCTTCATAAACGGAATGAGCGACCAGCGGCGGTCGAACTGGTAATAGCCCAACGCGTTATAGCCGTCACCGTACGAAAAGCCCTGGTTGTAGTTACCATGGCTCTCGTACTTGGTAAAGTACTTCATCTCGGGAGTCACGTTGACAAACGAAACGCCCTGGACCGACCTCAGCACGCCTGAGAAGGACTGCTGGGTGTAGAGACCCTTATCGATATCGGTGGCATCCGAGGCAACGCCCGGCGTGGGCTCCTCGGCAGCGGCGGGTGCCGGCGCGGAAACGGCGCCAAACGAAAGCGCCAACGTCAGGCCCGCGACAATAGCAGAATGCTTGGGCTGCATAAGATCCTCCCTGCATTGGTGTAGTTAAAGTGCAGTTTGCAAAGATAGAATTAGTATTGCAGCTCGGCCGTTGTTGCACAACAACCCCTCGGTAAACGGCAACAACCCTCCGCGAAATCTTAAAGAATTGCGCTCAACCTACAGTTTGATGTCGAAGTTAATCTCGGGGACGGCGGCCAGGTCGGCCAACGTCACGCCGTCGACGTACTTTTCGATCACGTCGTCCAAACCGCGCCAGAACTTGACGGTCGAGCACAAATCGCTGCGGGTGCAGCTGTTGTCGATGCCATCGCACGCCACCGGAGCCGTGCTGCCCTCGACGGCACGCAGGATGTCGCCGGCGCGCACCTCGGCCGGGTCCTTCGCCATCATGTAGCCGCCGCCCTTACCGCGCACGCTCCTAAGCAGGCCCGCCTTCATGAGCGGACGAACCAGCTGCTCCAAATACTTTTGTGAAATATGCTCGCGGTCAGCGACCTCGCGAAGGGCAATCTTGCCCTCGGCGTCACCAAGCGCTGCGATATAGATCATCAGACGGAGGGCATAGCGGCCCTTAGAAGAAATGAGCATACCTACCCTCTCATCGTAGCCGAGACAAAATACCAGGCTTGTTTGTCCCAAATCTTATGCACGCGGGGCAAACAAGCCTGATTATTATGTCCCACATCTAAAAAGTCGAGTGGATTAGTCGGGTTTTCCCTTGACTAACGCCGAACCCATAGTAACTTTATTCCGAGAAGATTCCTAGGGTTTAGTACACCTATGAGTACACCATATACAGAGAGGGACAGCATGAGCGCAAATCCGCTGCTTTCCATCGAAGGTCTGACCGCCTCCGTGGACGAGAAGACCATCCTCCACAACGTCAACCTCAACGTCGCCGCCGGCGAGACCCACGTTCTGATGGGACCCAACGGCGCCGGCAAGTCCACCCTCGGCCACCTGGTCATGGGCGACCCCGTTTACACGGTCAACGACGGCCGCATCGTCTTTGACGGCCAGGACATCACTGAACTCACCACCGACAAGCGCTCGCGCGCCGGCCTGTTCCTGAGCTTCCAGGCCCCGGTCGAGATTCCGGGCGTGCCGCTGTCGAGCTTTTTGCGCGCCAGCATCGCCGGCCGCCCCGGCCTGGAGATGAAGGGCAAGGAGTTCCGCCGTCGCGTCAAGGAGCTCGCGGCAGAGCTCAACATGGATACCGCCTACCTCAACCGCGAGCTGGGCGTGGGCTTCTCGGGCGGCGAGAAGAAGAAGGTCGAGATGCTCCAGCTCCTGTTGCTGCAGCCCAAGCTCGCCATCCTCGACGAGACCGACTCGGGCCTAGACGTCGACGCCCTGTCCACCGTCAGCCACGGCATGGACGCCTACCGCAAGAGCTGCGACGGCTCCATGCTCATCATCACACACAACACGCGCATCTTGGAGCACCTGGATGTCGACCGCGTCCACGTTATGGTCAAGGGCCACATCGTGCGCGAGGACGACGCCTCGCTCATCCCCTGGATCGACAAGAACGGTTTTGAGACCTTCGAGCGCGAGGCCGCCGAGCAGCGCGCCCACGCCGAGGCCGCCGCTGCCGAGCAGCAGGCGTAAAGGGGCGACGCAATGACCAAGAACCGCACCGAGGTCGCGGACATCGACCGCAGCCTCTACGACTTCACCTATGGCGAGGAGGGATTCGAGCGCCTCGACGCCGGCATCACGCCCGACATCGTGCGCGAGATCAGCGCCAAAAAGGACGAGCCGCAGTGGATGCTCGACCTGCGCTTAAAGTCCCTCGAAATCTTCAACCGCTTCCCGGATCCGACGTGGGGCCCCTCCATCGAGGGCCTGGACATGGACAACATCGTCACCTACGTCAAGCCCAACACCGACCAAAAGCACGACTGGCAGTCGGTGCCCGACGACATCAAGAACACCTTTGAGCGCCTAGGCATCCCCGAGGCCGAGCGTAGCTACCTGGCGGGTGTCGGCGCGCAGTACGACTCCGAGCTCGTCTACCACAACATGCAGGACACGGCGTCCAAGATGGGCATCGTCTACTCCGGTATTGAGGAAGCCCTGCACGATCCGCAGTGGGAACCGCTCATCCACGAGAAGTTTATGACACTCATCCCGCCCACCGACCACAAGTTTGCGGCCCTGCACGGCGCCGTATGGTCCGGCGGCTCGTTTGTCTACGTGCCCAAGGGCACCAAGCTCGATTTCCCGCTGCAGAGCTACTTCCGCCTCAACGCCAAGGGTGCCGGCCAGTTTGAGCACACGCTCATCATCGTCGAGGACGATGCCGACCTGCACTTTATCGAGGGTTGCTCCGCGCCCAAGTACAACGTTGCCAACCTCCACGCCGGCGCTGTGGAGCTCTTTGTGGGCAAACGCGCACACCTGCGCTACTCGACCATCGAGAACTGGTCCAAGAACATGTACAACCTCAACACCAAGCGCGCGCGCGTGGACGAGGACGGCGACATCGAGTGGATCAGCGGCTCCTTCGGCAGCCACGTGGGCTACCTCTACCCCATGAGCGTGCTCAACGGCCGCCGCGCCCGCTCGAGCTTTACCGGCATCACCTTTGCCGGCGCCGGTCAGAACCTCGACACCGGCTGCAAGGTCGTGCTCAACGCGCCCGATACCTCGGCAACCGTCGAGACCAAGGGCATCTCCAAGAGCGGCGGCATCCAGACGTTCCGCAGCTCCATCGTGGCCACGCCTAAGGCCGAGGGCTCCAAGGCAACCGTGAGCTGCCAGTCGCTCATGCTCGACGACCAGAGCCGCTCCGACACCATCCCCGCCATGGACATCCGCGCCAAGAACGTCGACATCGGCCACGAGGCCACCATCGGCCGCATCGGCGACGATAAGGTGTTCTACCTGATGAGCCGCGGTATCTCGGAGGAAGAGGCCCGTACCATGATCGTCAACGGCTTTGCCAACCCGGTCTCCAAGGAGCTGCCGCTGGAGTACGCCGTCGAGATGAACAACCTGATCAAGCTCGAGATGGAAGGAGCGATCGGATAATGAAACAGACCACCAACACCGCTGCTACCATCCTTGAGCAGGTTAATGCGATGCCGGCTGCCACTTGGGGTTGGCTCAAGATGAACCAGACCAAGCTCGAGCTCTCTGACGAGCTTGCCGCCGCTCCCACCGAGGCCGTTGAGGTCGAGGGCTTGGACGAGCAGTTTACCGGCGTGGCAGACGCGTTTGAAGCCGCCATGGACGCTATGGCCGAGCGTTTCCCCGAGCGCCGCGCCTCCGCCCCCGGCGATGCCGCCGACCGCGCCCGTATCACGCCCGAGACCGAGCTCGACGTGCCTGCGACCTCCGTCTACCAGGCCGGCGCCATCAAGCTCGAGGAGGAGCTCTCCCCTGCCGAGGCCTTCGAGACTGGCATGGGCGAGGCTGCCTACACCTACCTGGCCGACCACGCTACCAAGCGCATCGTCATCGATGTGCCCGCATACAAGCACGCCACGGTTACCGTG
This sequence comes from uncultured Collinsella sp., assembly GCA_900554325.1. Lineage (GTDB taxonomy): Bacteria > Actinomycetota > Coriobacteriia > Coriobacteriales > Coriobacteriaceae > Collinsella. Next base: position 4,176 of record USHA01000044.1, on the reverse strand, counting down.
CGCGTGAGCGCTGTCGATGCCGCCGCGGCCATCGCCGCCATCGACGTCGTCGCCCGTCCCCAGTCGACGCTCGATCTACATATTGCCCTAGACTCCCCCGTTACCGGCGAGGGTGTCGTGGGCTCCGTGCTACGCGTGTGCGCCCACGAGTACGCCACCGTCAACGTGACCTGCACGCAGACGCTCGACGATAGCTGGATCGCGCTCGACGACACCGGCCTGTTCCTGGACGAGGGCGCGCGCGTCAACGTGCAGCACACCGTCCTGGGTGCCGGTGCCAGCGCCACCGGCCTCGCCGGCGACCTGTTGGGCGATACCGCCAAGGTCACCATCGATACTGACTACCTGGGCGCCCGAGAGCAGGTGCGCGACTTTAACTACGAGCTGCGCCACCGCGGTCGCAAGACCGAGTGCGAGATCGACGCCAACGGCGTGCTGACCGGCACGTCCAAGAAGGTCTACCGCGGCACCATCGACCTCGTGCACGGCTGCAAGGGTGCAACCGGCACCGAGCGCGAGACGGTGCTTTTGGCCAACAAGGGGGTCGACAACAAGACCGTCCCCGTCATCCTGTGCGACGAGGACGACGTCGCCGGCAACCACGGAGCCACCATCGGCCACGTCCGCGACGAGCAGCTGTTCTACCTCGCCTGCCGCGGCCTTGACCAAAACGCCGCCGAGGACCTGTTCGTCCGTGCCAAGCTGGAGGACGCCGCGCTTTCCGCCACCGACGAGCGCACCCGCGCCGCCGTCGTCCGCCTGGGCAACAACCTGATCGACAACTTTGAAGAGGAGCTCGCATGATCGACACCGAGCACGTTAAATGCGATACCTGTACCGCACCGGAGCCTATGGAGCTCGACGCCAGCGACGAGGCCTCGCGCGGCTGGCCTACCGTCGACATCGAGACCAATCCCTACAAGGCACAGTTCCCGCTGTTCCAGCAACACCCCGAGATCGCCTTCCTCGATAGTGCCGCCACCGCGCAGCGCCCTGCCTGCGTGCTCGACGCCGAGCGCGACTTCTATCAGCGCATGAACGCCAACCCGCTGCGCGGCCTGTACTCGTTGTCCGTCGAGGCCACCGATGCCATCGCGAAGGTCCGCCAGCAGATCGCCGACCTCATCGGCGCCGCCCAGGCCAACGAGGTCGTCTTCACCCGCAACACGAGCGAGTCGCTCAACCTGGTCGCCAAGAGCTTTGCACCCACGGTGCTCGAGCCCGGTGACGAGGTCGTCATCACCATCATGGAGCACCACTCCAACCTGATTCCGTGGCAGCAGGTCTGCCGCGAGACCGGCGCCAAGCTCGTCTACCTCTACCCTACCAAGACCGGCCAGCTCACCACCGAGGAGGTTCTTGCCAAGGTGGGTCCCAAGACCAAGATTCTGGCCGTGGGTCAGGTTTCTAACGTGCTGGGCGTCGAGAACCCGGTCAAGAACCTCGGCAAGCTCGTCCACAAGTACGGCGGCTATCTGGTCGTCGACGGCGCGCAGTCGCTGCCGCACATGCCGGTCGATGTGGCCGACCTGGGAGCCGACTTCTTTGCCTTTAGCGCGCACAAGGCCATGGGTCCCATGGGCATCGGCGTGTTGTGGGGCAAGATGGACCTGCTCAACGCCATGCCGCCCATGCTAACCGGCGGCGAGATGATCGACTCGGTCACCGAGCAGGACGCTGTCTGGGCGCCCGTCCCCGAGAAATTCGAGGCCGGTACGCAGGACGCCGCCGGCATCTTCGCCACGGGTGCGGCTCTCGATTACCTGGTCAACACCGTGGGCTACGAGAACATCCAGGCCCGTGAGCAGGCACTCGTCCACTACCTGATGGGCGAACTCATGCAACTCGACTTTGTCCAGATCATCGGTTCCATCTACTGGGACAACCACCATGGCGTCGTGAGCTTCAACGTCAAGGGCATCCACCCGCACGACGTCGCGAGCATCATGGACATGGACGGTGTGTGCATCCGCGCCGGCCACCATTGCGCACAGCCGCTGCTCACTTGGCTGGGCGTCGAGAACCTCGCCTGCTGCCGCGCCAGCGTCGCCTTCTACAACGACAAGGCCGATATCGACAAGTTCATCGCCGGCCTGCATCACGTTTGGAGCACGTTCAATGGGTAATCTGTACACCTCCACCACGTTTATGGAGCACAACTCACATCCCGACTACAAGTACGAGATGGACGCTCCCACGCATGAGCACGACGGCATCAACCCCAGCTGCGGCGACGAGCTCACCTTGCAGCTGCGCGTCGAGAACGACGTGATCGAAGAGGCCGCTTTTACCGGTCACGGCTGCGCCATCAGCCAGGCCAGCGCCGACATCATGGCCGACCTCATCACCGGCGAGACGGTTGAGGAGGCACGCCGCCTGGCCGAGCTCTTCCTGGCCATGATCCGCGGCGAGCAGCTCTCCGAGGAGGACTTGGAAGATCTGGACGAGGCCGCCCAGCTCCAGGACATCTCGCACATGCCCGCCCGCGTCAAGTGCGCCGAGCTCGCCTGGCGCACCCTCGACGGCATGCTCACGGGACAAAATAATCAGTAGAACTTGTCCCAAATCTTAAGATTTTTGTTGGCCGAATCGCTTGACAAGAGTGGTTCGGCCATTTTCTTTTCTGCCTTTATCTCGAGCCCTCGGCCTGCGCGTCCATCTGCGCATAAGCACGCACGATACGAGAGGCGGTACTTTTGCCAATCCCGGTATACCGTTCAATCTGGCGCACCGTAAAGCCGGCATTGTTCAATCCAACAATAACGGTATCGCGCTGCGCCGGCGGTGCAGTTTTAACCCCGTTGAGCGGAACCCCGAGGCTCTTCGCCAACTTGCCGGCAAAGGCATGGCGTTCCCACTCCGTCTCTTTCATATCGCACAGCGCTGGTTCACTGCCGTCGGGCGTCGAAAGCGAATAGGCAATAAAGCCCTCGGCAGAACCAAAGAGCTCAAGCACGCAAGAAGGATCGGAAAATCCCCTCGCGACATCAGCCGCGTCACCGTCGTAAGCGCACAAATGCTCCGCAAAGCTGCTCCAGGGATAACGCTCGATTAGGCTAACGCCCGCCTCCTGCGGATCGGCGTGTACGGAGCGAATAGCCTCCATCACCTGCCAGTCGGTATCGAGCGAGCGCCGGTCAAAACGGTTCTGGAACAGATGGCCCGTGCGCCCCGTGTGTTTATTGAACCGCCGCGCGTACGTCAAGAGCAGCCGGTGCATCGCCGCGCTCATCCTGTCCTCGTAATCTGCAAGCACCAAATGCACGTGATTGCCCATAAGGCACCAGGCGATAACCGTCACACCCTCCTCGCGGCAGCACTCGCGCATCAGCTCCAAAAACTCCCACCGGTCTTCATCGCCCTCAAAGATGAGCTGCTTGCCCGTACCGCGGGCACAGACATGGTAAAAGCCGGTAACCGTTCTCCAAACGCGCTGCATGGCGCTCCCTTCGCCGGGATCTGCTTGCCATCCAATACAGCACGATTGAAGCGTGCCATCAAAACATTCACGCAAAACAATACACTCGCGCGGCCAAAGGCAGTAATCAGGCAGCGAACGGCATCGTTGCAACAGGTCAACCCCCGCAATGCTTACAAGAGCTGACCAATAGCTTGCCCAAGACGGACCCCCTCTACGGAAGTTCACGACCACAGAACATAGAGTTAAACCGTTTCAATTAAAACTTCCGGACTTCTCGCTACGAAAACTGAGCCGTTCGCCGAATATTCCGTGCATTTCGCGGTATTATAGGGGCTGCATGTCATGTCCCTTTCGAAGGGTCGCCCGGCAATCGCCAGCCACGGCCCCCAGACGGGACGCCAACACGATAGAGAGGAGAGGCATGCAGTACTCACAGGAAGTGGAGAACATGTGCCCCGTTGCCAAGGGTGCATACCACGGCCCCGCACCCATCCCCGAGGAGGGCAAGTGGGTCCAGGCTAAGGAGATTTCCGACATCTCCGGTCTTACGCACGGTGTGGGTTGGTGCGCACCTCAGCAGGGCGCCTGCAAGCTCACGCTGAACGTCAAGGACGGCATCATCGAGGAGGCCCTCGTTGAGACCATCGGCTGCTCGGGCATGACCCACTCTGCCGCCATGGCTTCCGAGATCCTTCCCGGTAAGACCATCCTCGAGGCCCTCAACACCGACCTCGTCTGCGATGCCATCAACGTGG
>USHA01000043.1 GCA_900554325.1 uncultured Collinsella sp. | reverse complement strand
GGGTTTTATCAGGTCGCGGCGATCAAGCAGATCCGCAGGAAGGAACCGTTAAAACAAGGAGATGCGGCTGATAGAAATTTTGAAAAAATATGGTTGAGCAGTTGCGATGAAGGTGAAAAGAAAATTATTTTCGAGGCAGGATATAAAGCATTCAGTATAACTAGAATCTTCTTGTTGGTTGCGACATTGATCGCTATGTTGGGAGAAACTTTCTTTGATGGAGGACTTACAGCGGTTGTATTGTTGACAGCGTGCAATATTTTTATGACTTTAGTCTACACATATTTTTCGATAAAATTAGGGAAATAGGGCGGTATTGATTTCTGAAAAGGTTCGTCTATAAAATGAAAGAAGAATCTTGAGGCTTATATAAGTGAAGTCTCAAGATTCTTCTTTTTATCTGCAGTGCTAATTGCTTTCGCGCATCATTTTGTTGGCGGTTGAGAGCATTAGCTTGATACGATTGAGCTGGTTTACTTCGCTGGCACCCGGGTCATAGTCGATGGCTACGATATTAGCTTCGGGATGTTTGTGGCGAAGTTCTTTGATGACGCCTTTTCCCACAATGTGGTTTGGAAGGCATCCAAAAGGCTGAATACACACAATATTTGGAACGCCCCCGTGAAGCAGTTCCATCATCTCTCCTGTAAGGAACCAGCCTTCACCAGTCTGGTTGCACAGGGAAACCACTTTCTTCGCATATTCGCCCAAAGTACGGATATCTTCGGGACGATCGAAGCGTTTGCTCTTTTCCAGTGCTTTCATCAAAGGTTTCTGATACCATTCGATGACTTTTGCCAGTGCGTTGGCAATGATTCTGCCTTTTCTGGTACCGCCCAGATATTTTTCTTTCTGGGTTGCGTTATAGCAGCAGTACAGACCGAAGGTGAGCAGGTCAGGCACAACTGCTTCTGCGCCTTCTCTTTCCAGCAGATTTACCAGATCGTTGTTGGCTGTGGGATGGAACTTGACCAAGATCTCACCGACCACGCCCACGCGCGGCTTGGTACCCTCGCCCACGAGCGGCATGGTGTCGAACGCGCGGATGGCCTCACGGCACAGCTTGGTGTAGTTGTGGCGGTTGAACTTGGGCGCCAGCTTGCGGGCGCGCGCCATGTACTCCTCGTAGAGTGCGTTGGCAGCACCGGACGTTGCCTCGTACGGGCGGCAACGATAGAGCATCTGCATCATGACGTCACCAAAAAGCACCGCGTACACTGCCTGCTTAAGCAGCGCCGGCGTAATCTTAAAGCCGGGGTTATCCTCGCCGAGTGCCACGGCCGAAAGCGAGATCACCGGAATCTCGGGGTGGCCGCTCTCGCGCAGTGCCTTGCGGATGAGTGCGATGTAGTTGGTGGCACGGCAGCCGCCGCCGGTCTGGCTGATAACCACGGCCGTCTTGGACAGGTCGTACCGGCCGCTCTCGATGGCCTCCATGATCTGGCCCGTCACCAGGATCGACGGATAGCAAATGTCATTGTTCACGTAGCGCAGGCCGGCCTCGACGGCATCGTGATCGGTCGAGGGCAGCAGCTCCAAGTTGTAGCCAGCACCACGGAACACCTCTTTGACCAGGTCAAAGTGGATCGGCGCCATCTGCGGGCACAGGATGGTGTAGCCCTCCTCGCGCATCTGCTCGGTAAAGGGCACCTTGGGCCACGCGGTCGAAGCACTCTCGCGCTGGGCCTCGAACGTGTACTTGCGGCTCGCGAACGCGGGGGCATCTGTGGAGGGTGCCACCGGCGCGGCGTCGCCCTGCTCGTAGGCCTCGCCCGCGGCCGTGGCCTCGGCCAGGCGCTCGGCCTCCTGGTCCTTAAGCGCGGCCATGAGCGAGCGGATGCGAATGCGCGCGGCACCCAGGTTGGATACCTCGTCGATCTTGAGCACGGTGTAGATCTTGCCGCTGGCTTCCAGAATCTCCTGCACCTGGTCGGTGGTCAGAGCGTCCAGGCCGCAGCCGAAAGAGTTGAGCTGGATCAGGTCCAGGTCGTTGCGCATCGTCACAAAACGGGCGACGGCGTACAGGCGGCTGTGGTACATCCACTGGTCAACGACGCGAATCGGACGCTCGGGCTTTACCAGATGCGCAAGCGAATCCTCGGTAAAGACCGCAAAGCCAAAGCTCGAAATAAGCTCGGGCAGGGCATGGTTGATCTCGGGGTCGTTATGGTAGGGACGACCGGCGAGTACGATGCCGTGGCCGCCGTGGTCCTCGACCCACTTGAGAGCCTCCTCGCCCATGGTCTGGATGTCCTCGTGGAAGCGCGCATCGGCCTCAAAAGCAGCGTTGACGGCGGCATCGACCTCGGAGCGCGTGATCTTGGGTCCACGCACGCGACCGCGACCGGCCTCAGCATCGGCCACACGGTCGACGGCGAGCACCTGGTACAGACGGCGCTTAAGCTCGGTCTTGTCGTGATAGGGCACAAACGGGTACAGGAACTCGATGTTCTGCTCGCGGATCTCGTCGATATTGAGCGCCAGCGCTGTGGGGTAGCTCATGACGATGGGGCAGTTGTAACAGTTGCCAGCCGTCGGATCCTCCTTGCGCTCCCAGCGCACGCACGGCATCCAGATGAAGTCGACATCGCGGTCGATGAGGTTCATCACATGGCCGTGGCTCATCTTTGCCGGGTAGCACACGCTCTCGGACGGCATGGACTCGATGCCCGCCTGGTAGGTCTTTTTGCTCGACTGGTCGGACAGCTGCACGCTAAAGCCCAGGCGCGTAAAGAACGCATGCCAGAAGGGGTAGTTCTCGTACATGTTGAGCGCACGGGGGATACCCACGGTGCCGCGCGGGGCCTCGTCGGGACTCAGAACCTCGCGGTTAAAGAGCAGCTCGTTTTTCTTTTTGAAGAGGTTGGGGGCCTCGGTCTTTTGCTTTTTGTGGCCGGCGCCCTTCTCGCAGCGGTTGCCGGTAATGAAGCGCCTGCCGCCGCCAAAATCGTTGACGGTAAGCTGGCAGTTGTTAGAGCAACGGCCGCAACGGACATGCTTTTGCGTCACGGTAAGGTGCGCGATGTCCTCGGCCGAGAGGATGGTCGAAGTGCCGTCGGCGCCGGCGCGATCGCGGGCGAGCAGGGCCGCACCGTAGGCGCCCATGCAGCCGGCGATGTCGGGACGTACGGCATGAACGCCGGTGAGCTGCTCAAACGCACGCAGCGTAGCATCGGACATAAAGGTGCCGCCCTGGACGATCACCTGGCTGCCGATCTCCTTGGGGTCGCGCAGCTTAATGACCTTGAACAGGGCGTTCTTGATGACGGAATAGGACAGGCCGGCCGCGATGTCGCCCACCGTGGCGCCTTCCTTTTGCGCCTGCTTGACGCGCGAGTTCATAAAGACCGTGCAGCGGCTGCCCAGGTCGACGGGAGCCTTAGCATGGATGGCGGCATCGGCGAACGCGCGCACGTCCATGTTCATAGACACGGCGAAACTCTCGATAAAGCTGCCGCAGCCCGACGAGCAAGCCTCGTTGAGCATGATGTGCTCGATGACGCCGTCCTTGACGCGCAGACACTTCATGTCCTGGCCGCCAATGTCCAGGATAAACTCGACGCCGGGCAGGAATGCCTTGGCGCCGCGCAGGTGCGCGACGGTCTCGATCTCGCCGGAATCGGCCTTGAGGGCCTCGATGAGCAGTGCCTCGCCGTAGCCCGTGGTGGTCACGTGGCCGATGGTGCAGCCGGCGGGGATGTGGTTGTAGAAATCGGCCATGATGACCTTGGCCGTGCCCAGGATGTCACCGTTGTTGTTGCCGTACCAGGTGTGCAACAGCTGGCCGTCCTCGCCCACGAGCGCGGCCTTCATGGTGGTGGAACCGGCGTCGATACCGATGAACACGCGGCCGGTGTAGCCGTCGAGCTTACCCTTGGGGACGACCTCGGTGTCGTGGCGAGTCTTGAACTCGGCAAAATCCTCGTCGGTGGCAAAGAGCGGATCCAGGCGCTCGACCTCGGCACCCTGCGTGTCACCCAAGCTGTCGATGGCCTCGATGAGCTGCGGGAACGTGCTGAGCTTGTTGGACTCGTGCGCCATGGCGGCGCCGCTCGCCACAAATAGGTGAGCGTTTTGGGGCACAATGCGGTGCTCTTCGTCCAGGTTGAGCGTGAGGTAGAAGCGGTGGCGCAGCTCAGAGAGATACTGCAGCGGGCCGCCCAGGAAGGCGACGTTGCCGCGAATGGGACGGCCGCACGCCAGGCCCGAGATGGTCTGGGTCACGACGGCTTGGAAGATGGAGGCCGCCACGTCCTCGGGGCGGGCGCCCTCGTTGAGCAGCGGCTGGACGTCGGTCTTGGCAAAAACGCCGCAGCGGCTGGCGATGGGATAGATGGTGGTGGCGTTGGCCGCGAGTTCGTTAAGGCCGCTGGCGTCGGTGTGCAGCAGGGTTGCCATCTGGTCGATGAACGCGCCCGTACCGCCGGCACAGGTGCCGTTCATGCGCTGCTCGATGCCGTTGTCGAAGTAGATGATCTTGGCGTCCTCGCCGCCCAGCTCGATGGCGACATCGGTGGCCGGGATGAGGGTCTCGACAGCGCGCTTGCTGGCGATGACCTCCTGGACAAACTCCAGGTCGAGCCACTGGGACAGCAGCAGGCCGCCCGAGCCGGTAATGGCGCAGGTCATCTGGGCCGTCGGCAGCACGGTCGCAGCGCCCTCGAACAGGTCGCGGGCGCAGGCGCGGACGTCGGTGTGGTGGCGCTGGTACTTGGCGTAGACGATCTGGTTGTCGTCGTTGAGGACGGCAAGTTTAACGGTGGTGGAGCCCACGTCGATGCCCAGGTGCAGGTTGCCGCGGGCGTTCTCGGGGTTGAAGATCGCGCCTTCGGGGGCCTGGCCGGCGGCTACGGGCTCGGTAGCGGTGGCGGGCTCGCTAGCGACGGACGTCTCCCCTGCCGCGTTCTTGGCATCGGCAACTGCCTCGGCAACTTTCTCGGCAGCCGCGGTCGCGGCCTTCTGCGCGGCGTCCACCACGGCGGGCGCGGCCTCGCGTGCAGCAGCGACCATGCGGTCTTTGATGCCCTCGACGAGTTTGCTCATTGTCTCTCCTCTTAGTTGTTGGACTCGACGGTTGCGGCGGTGTCGGCCGCGTCCTCGAGCTGCAGGTTCAATAGCTTCATGCCGTATTCCGGCACGTTGATATCGATGGGTTGGCCATACAGGTCACCAGGGCGCACAAAAGCGAGCACCGTCATAATGCGCGCCATGGCCTCGGGCGATTCGGTGAGCCCACGCTCAAACCAGCGCTGAATCATGCCGACCTCGGCGCTCACGACGTAGGTGACGTAGTAGTCAAAGAACGTGCCCAGCGCCAGGCCCAAAATGCCCGTCTGCGCACGCGGCACCACGGCCTCACGAGCGGTGTCGATGATCCTTTTAATGAAGGCCTGGTCGCCGCCCGGACCCAGCAGCGCACCGATTAAGTCGCGGTTGGCCGCAAGATAACGCAGCAGCTCAACCGAACCGGGCGCCGGCTCGAGCTCATCGATGTTGTGATAGAGGTCGGGCAGCTGAGCTGCGGTGATGAGCTCAATGCGCTCACGGATCTCGGCCAGCAAGCCATCCTCGATTTGATTGATAAAGTCGGGAATATCGCGGTAGTGCGAATAGAACGTGCGACGCGTAAGGCCGGCGCGCTCGGTGAGCGACGCGACATTAATGCGCGAAAGGTCGCCGCTTTCGGCAAGCTCGCTGGCAAGTGCCTGGCGAAGGGCACGCTGCGAGCGAAGGGACCGGCGATCGCATTTCTCGAGCTGGGACAAGCGTCCTCCTTGTTACTCAACCTGTGCGCTATTGCACAGTGCGAGTATTATTGCACACCGTGTGCATCAACACGTAAAGGCAATATTTTGGATGTGACAAAGGGGCAGCCTCTTTGTCACATCCAGCGACCGCCTAGGTTGTGCCGGTTGTGCCAGGCTTTTAGAGCGGCATTACCGATTGTTCAAAATGTCATTCGTGGGTAGAATAGTGTCGACGGCAGCCCAAGTTCTGGAAAGCTGGGCAGCGCCGTTGTTTGCATTAGGGGGTCAACGCCTTAGCGGCGGCGACCCCTTCTGTTGCGCTTCGAACGCTGCTTGAGTGCCTCGGAAAGGCCGACAAGCGCCGTGAAGAACGAGACCAAAGCGGTCAGAAGTCTCACGAAATCAATCAAATCGGTCATGGGCATCACCTCCCATCAGATGGAGGGCGCTGCCCGACACATGGAGCTGCCGTCAACGATACCGATTCTATCAAAACTTAGTTATATATACGAATATATGTTCGCATGCCAAGGGTGCAGGGCCCTCGTGACAAAAGGACAGTCCTTTTGTCACATCATTCGATGACGGTGCGGGAGTTTTGCTTGTGCATGGTGGCGAGCATGTGTTTGGGAACGGCGTGAACCATGCAGCTGCCGATAGTCGCGCTCGCGGCGGCCTTGGCCGCGTCACTGCCATTCTTGGTGGCATAGCTGTGACGGAAACGCTTGAGCATGGCGATGTCGTTGCCGCCGTCGCCGTAAACCGCGACCTCGTCCTCGGCAATACCGTAGTTGCCCGCCAGCCAGGCCACGCTCTCGCCCTTGTTGCACGCCACGTCCGTGATCTCGAACATCACCGGATCGAACGGCGCGTTGACCACGCGGTCCGATCGCTCGGCCAAATATGCCTTAAGGTCGCGCTCCAGCTCGGGCGAGGTCACGCGGCAGTTGATCTTGCACACATCGTGGCGCAGGATGTCACCGATCGACTGGTCGAAATACTGCTCCTCGTGATACCCGCCACGTGCACGCATGCCGCGCATCACAATACGCTTGATGGGGCTGTCCTTTTTAAAGCCCGCCTGATGCATCTCGAACGAACCGCTCGAGAACATGCCATCGGGCGTGGAGCAGTCGAAGCAAATGTCCGGGAATGCCTTGAGCAGCTCCTCGGTAACCTGCGGATCGATGGTCCAGGTTTTGAGCACCTCGCCATGACTGTCGCGCACGATTGATCCATTGGAGCAGCAGGCGTCAAGCGCCAGGCCCGTAAAGCCATGCTCGCCGATCGGCAGCGTCGAGCGTCCGGTCGCGGGAACCACATGCAGGCCAGCCTCGGTCAGCTCGCGAATGGCGCGGCGGATGGTTCCGTCGGCCTCGTGCAGGGCGTTCAGCAGCGTTCCGTCTAAGTCACTCGCAAACATCTTGATCATGGGCATGCCTCTCCTTCGTCTGCACGATATTGTAGACGAGAACGGGCGTGCCCCAAGAGAGGCACGCCCGTCAGGCGAAAGATTGTCCTACACCGCGGCGGGGCCGTGTTCGCCGGTACGTATGCGGATAACCTCTTCGACCGGCTCGACCCAGATCTTGCCGTCTCCAACGGCACCGGTGCGAGCGGCGTTACAGATGATGTCGACAATTCCGTCGACATGCTCATCGGCACAAATGAGCGTGAACTGTACCTTAGGGATCGTGTTGACAAGCAACTCATTGCCGCGCACGTATTCCTTCCAGCCATGCTGTGCGCCGCAGCCCTGCACCTGGTTGATAGTCATACCGCGAACATCGGCAGCAAACAGCGCATCTTTAAGAACCTCAAGCTTCTCGGCGCGAACAATCGCCGTAATCTTCTTCATAGTGAATTCCTCTCTTTAATAAAAGAAATTGATTGTTCTTCACATGGCACGGGTTTTCCAGGTGCCCGAGATTGCCCCGAAAGAGGAGCGCCGCGTACTTCGGTACGCAAGCGACGGTTTGAGGGGCAAGGTCGGGTGCCTGGGAAGCCGTGCCGCTAGTCAAGTCCCGAGAAGGAGGGATACGCGCTCTCGCCGTGCTGACTCGCATCCAAGCCCAGCGCCTCGTCGGCCTCGTCCACGCGCAGGCTGCCGTGGAGCAGCGCCTTGACCACTGCGGCGATCACCAAATCGAGCACCAGCACAATAGCAACCGTCACCACAATGCCCAAAATCTGCGAGATGAGCAGCGACACGTCGCCCGTGTAGAACAGACCACCCTTACCGGTCCACGAGAGCTCCGGCACACAGAACAGGCCCGTGAGCACGCCGCCCAAGATGCCGCCGATACCGTGGCAACCGAACGCGTCGAGCGCATCGTCGTAGCCGAACTTGGTCTTAAGATGGCTGATGGCCAAGTAGCAGACGGGCGACACGATCAGGCCCATAACCAGCGCTGCCCACGGCTCGACAAAGCCCGCGCCGGGCGTGACCACCACAAGGCCCGCAACCAGACCGGTGCTGGCGCCCACCAGCGTGGGGCGACCGGTGTGCACGCGCTCGACGGCAAGCCACGAGACCATGCCCGCCGCGCTGGCCGTCACGGTGTTGAGGATGGCAAGCGCGGCCACGGCGTCGGCCTTAAACTCGCTGCCGCCGTTAAAGCCAAACCAGCCAAACCAAAGCAGCCCGGCGCCCAACGCCACAAACGGCACGTTATGCGGACGGTAGCTCACCATGCCAAAACCGCGACGACGGCCAAGCATTAAGCAGAGGATCAGGCCGGTAAGACCGGACGAAATGTGCACCACGTCGCCGCCGGCAAAGTCGAGTGCACCGATGATGTCGCCGATAAAGGAGCCCTCGCCGCCCCACACCATGTGGGCAAGCGGCGCATAGACCACAAGCAGCCAAATGCCCAGGAAGGCCGTCATGGCACCAAACTTAACGCGGCCGGCCAGGCTGCCCGTGACGATAGCAGCAGTGATCATGGCAAACGCCATCTGAAAGGCAATGTTGATGATCTCCGGGTAGACGACACCGTCCGCGGCATTGCCCTCGGCCGCCTGCAGCACCTGGTTGAGCACCGGCAGGCACAGCAGCTGGTCAAGGCCTCCAATAAACGGGCTGGAACCGTCGCCACCGTAGGCCAGCGACCAGCCGGCGACAATCCACAGAACACCAACCAGACCAATGGCGCCAAAGCACATGAGCATGGTGTTGATGACATTTTTGCGCCTGGACAAGCCGCCATAGAAAAACGCCAGACCCGGTGTCATTAAAAACACGAGCATGGTGCAGATGAGCATAAACGTTGTCGATCCCGTATCGTACATTCGCTCCCCCTTGATCGCATGAACGTTGTTGGCGCCCATAATGCGGCCGAGGGGCAACTGGTGTAGACCAGATACGGCGTTGTTAAACGCTGCGTTGTCGAATGGAAACGGTGCCGCAATCTTGGAAACGGCGCGGCAACGGGCGCGAAACGAACGGGAAATACGCGAGCAAGGAAGCCGCGAGCGTACCTGTCCCGGCTAGCGTCGGAACAGCTCGCGGGCGCGGTCGCGGAGGTCGGTAGCTCGGATGACGCCTTCGTAGCGGTTGATGCGCAAGCGCGGGAAGGCATTGAAGAAGCGCAGGTCGCGACGACTGAGCGATACACTCGGCACCGGACGGCTCATGCGCTTACCGGCAAGGCGACGGCTGAGCGACGGACGCGGCATGCTCGGCGCGGCATCGGCCACGCGGCGGGCAGCGAGCGCCAGGCCGCGAGCACCATCCGCGATAAACGTCGGCATCGAAGCCTTCTCGCGCAGGGCATCGAGCGCGGCGTCGCCAAGCTCGGCCAGCCATGCGTTAACGGCACGGCTACGGATATGCGTCTGTGTCACCGAGTCAATCGTCGAATCGGGAATGCGCTCGAGCATTGAGTCCGAGGCATCGGCAAGCGACTCGTTGATGCGGTCGGCAAGGTCAGCCCGGACGCGCTCCAGCTGATCGGACAGACGCCGCCAGCTCGCCAACGAGCACACCGCGTCGACCATCATCGCGACCGCGACGATAAAGGCGGACAGCCGCACAATCAGCACCGGCAGATGGCCAAGCAGCCCCAGCAATGCCGGCTCCACTAAACGGCAAATGCATAACGCACCCAAGCCAAACGCGCAGGCCCAGTACAGGCAGATGCGCCCGTGCAGGTTAAACGGCAGATGCGAATAGTCCCAAAAGCGAGCGCCCGTTGTTTTTTCCAACAGCACGCCCACGCTGTACTCAATCACGCTGCATACGAGCGCTGCAGCGACAAACTGGCTCGACGCGTCAGGAATTCCGCGCAACAGCAGCCAGCAGGCAATGCCGCCCGCGCCATAGATGGGGCAACACGGTCCCAGCAAAAAGCCGCTGTTGGCAAAGCGTCCGTGGTTGAGCATGGCGCATACTGTCGACTCCCATGCCCAACCGCAAAAACCGTAGAAGGCAAACGAGAGCACCAGCGCCGAGAGCGGACAGGCGGCAAGCGTCGCGCCGCCGAACGCCATATCAATCGCGGTTTCCACCGTCTACCCTCTCCTCTTTTCGTTCGAGCCCTCGTTCGAATCGTTCGCGCCGCCTTTGCGCGGTAGACGGCCGGCGACCGTCTCGCGCAGCGCGCACCATTTATCTGCCAGGCATACAATCCAAGCCTCACGACACGTCGGCGGCACTGGCACCAGCGGAAACATATGCCGCACGATGATATTCCGCTCGCGCGACGTCAGCTCAAAATCTTCCTCCGCACGTGCCAGGGCAAAAAACGGATGGCGAAAGCCATGCAGCCGATGGCTTGGGTCGGGATCGTGCCAGTCATAGAGAAAGTAATCGTGCAGCAGGGCCCCGCGCAGCAACGAGGCGCGGTCAACCGAGACACCGACGCGGCCCAAGCGCTCGGCAAAGGACAGACTTGCCCGCGCCACCGAGGTCACATGCGTATACACCGTCACATCGCCATGCTGGATAAACTCGCGCGTCAGGTCCAAACGGCCCGCCTGTGCCAGTTGACGGGCAGCATGGTCCACTTCGCACGCGATTTTCTCGGCACGAACGACATCAGACATGCTGCCTCCTTCCAGCGACTCACGGCGACAAGCCACGGCCTGCGCACAATCGATAAAAACATCATGGAACACATCAGTATGGCATCGGACAAAACGTTTTGCCCCGCCAGTTGGCGAATTACCGCGCCGCCGTCACATATCAAACGCCAAAATGTGCGAGACTGTTTTGTGCAATTGTGCCGGCCGAGGGAGCGCCGGTGCTCGATTCGCATGGAGTAACCCACAACGATGCTGCTTACGCAAACGACAACGCCCGAGGACGTCAAGGCTCTCGACCGCGCCGAGCTCCCGCTGCTCTGCGGCGAGATCCGTCAGGCAATCCTCGAAAGCTCCGCCGCCGTCGGCGGGCACGTTGCCCCCAACTTGGGCGTCGTTGAGCTTACGGTTGCGCTTCATCGCGTGTTTAACTCCCCCATCGACAAGATTGTCTTTGACGTTTCGCACCAGACCTACGCCCACAAGGCGCTGACCGGGCGCGCGTACACTTATATCGATCCAGCACGCTATGGCGAGGCTTCCGGCTTTGCCAATCCCGACGAGTCCGAGCACGACCTGTTCGCCATGGGCCATACCTCCACGTCGGTGAGCCTGGGCTGCGGCCTTGCCCACGCGCGCGACCTGGCGGGCGATACGTACAACGTCATTACCGTTATTGGCGACGGCTCGCTTTCGGGCGGCCTGGCGTTTGAGGGCTTTAACAACGCCGCCGAGCTCGACAGCAACCTGATCATCATCGTCAATGACAACGACCAGTCCATTGCCGAGAACCATGGTGGCCTGTATCGCAATCTGGCCGAGCTGCGCGCCAGCAACGGCGCCTGTGAGCGCAACGTTTTCCGCGCGATGGGGCTCGATTACCGCTATCTGGACGCCGGTAACGATGTGTTGGCCCTCGTCGACGCGCTGCAGGAGCTGCGCGACATCGACCACCCCATCGTGCTGCACGTCTCGACCGCCAAGGGCAAGGGCTTTGAGCCAGCCCAAAACGACCCCGAGCGCTGGCATCACGTAGGCCCCTTTGACATGGCGACCGGCCGCAAGCTCTGCCCGGGCCATCCGAGCGAGCCTGCGCCGCGCACCTATGCCGACATTACGGGCGAGGCGCTCAGCGCCGCCATCGAGCGCGATCCGCAGGTCGTGGGCATCACGGCCGCCACGCCCTACATCATGGGCTTTACACCCGAGCTTCGCGCTGCCGCCGGCAAGCAGTTTGTCGACGTGGGCATTGCCGAGGAGCACGCCGTGACCTTTGCCACCGCGCTTGCGCGCTCGGGCGCCAAACCAGTCTTTGGTGTGTACGGCACGTTTTTGCAGCGCGCCTACGACGAGCTGTGGCACGACCTGTGCCTCAACGACGCCCCTGCAACCATCCTGGTGTTTGGTGCGTCAATCTTTGGCACCACGTCCGAGACGCACCTCTCGTTCTTTGATATTTCCATGCTGGGCGGTCTTCCCAACATGCACTACCTAGCGCCGGCCTGCATGGAGGAATATCTGTCCATGCTGAGCTGGTCGCTCGACCACCGCAAGCATCCCGTGGCGATTCGTGTACCTGGTATTGGCCTGGTGAGCCGTCCCGATCTGGCGCCCGCCGAAGACACCGAGTACAGTGCCGTTCGCTACAACGTGGTGCGTCAGGGCCGCGACGTTGCCGTGCTCGCACTCGGCGATTTCTTTGAGCTGGGCGAGCGCGTGGCAAACCGCTTGGCCGCCGAGTACGGCATCGAGGCCACGCTCGTCAACCCGCGCTTTGCAACCGAACTCGACCGCGAGTTCCTCGATAGCCTTGCTGCTGAGCATCGTGTTGTCGTCACCCTCGAGGACGGCATCTTGGACGGCGGCTGGGGCGAGCGCGTGGCGTGCTACCTGGCCTGCACGCCCGTGCGCACGCGCACCTTCGGCATCGCCAAGGGCTTCCCCGACCGCTACGATCCCAACGAGCTGTTGGCTCAGAACGGCATGACGGTCGAAAACATGGCCGCCGAAGCCGCAAGACTACTCAACGAGTAAGAAAACCTCCGCAAGGAAAGCACCCCCTGCGGAGGTTTTTGTTTTCGCGGCGCGATTATCTCAATCTGTAACATCTAGGGCCCGAATTCCCGTCTACCTGTTACAGATCGAGACAAGACATCTTAGTCCCCGACGTTTGTCTCGATCTGTAACAGATAGAGACCTTTTGTCCGTCCAGATGTTACAGATCGAGACATTCGAATCCCCCTGAAGAGAAAATCTCAATCTGTAACAGTTACTCGGCAAAAACGGCTGCAGATGTTACAGATTGAGACAAAACAGCGAGGCGGGCCGCCACATCTGCAAGAACCACCACAAAGGCGCCTGTCCCTTTTTGGTAGGTAGAATTACCCATAAGTTAAGTATGTTTCTGAGTTATTTCGTGTTGACCCATTTGAGCGCGATAGGGTATAACTCTACTCAACCGCTAGGGATTTTATTGAGAAAGGTGTTCTACCATGAGCAAGAACCTCTCCCAGCAGGTCGTTCTCGACCGCCGCGGCTTCGTTGCCGCCACCTTCGCAACCGTCGCCGGCCTTGGTCTTGCCGGCTGCTCCGACACCAGCACCGAGGCCGACAAGGGTTCCGCCGCCGGCTCTTCCAAGAGCTCCAATGATACCGAGGCTTCCACCACGCTCGACGCTAAGGCATTCGACAAGCTCGTCGACAACGGCCCCAAGGCCGATGACGACGCCATCGCCGCCAGCACCTGGGCCACGGCCGTTAAGGACGCCGGCGTCTTTAAGATCGGTGGCGTTCAGACCTCCACGCTCTTCTCCCTCCTCAACGAGAAAGACGGTCAGACCCGCGGCTTCGACGCCGGTATCGCACAGCTCCTGTCCAACTACATTCTGGGCGAGAACAAGGTCGAGATCACCCAGGTAACCTCGGACACGCGTGAGTCCGTCCTGCAGAACGGCCAGGTCGACGCCGTCTTCGCCACCTACACCATTACCGATGAGCGCAAGAAGCTCGTCTCCTTTGCCGGTCCCTACTACTACACCCAGCAGGCCATCCTGGTACTCGCCGATAACGACGACATCAAGAGCGTCGACGACCTGGCCGACAAGAACGTCGCCGTCCAGTCCGGCTCCAACGGCCCCGCCATCCTGGAGGAGTTCGCTCCCAAGGCCAGCCAGCAGGAGTTCAAGACCGACGAGGAGGCTCGTCAGGCACTCCAGCAGGGCCGCGTTGACGCCTACGTCATCGATAACAACATGCAGCAGAGCGCCCTGGTCCGCGAGCCCGGTAAGTACAAGATCGCCGGCAAGCCCTTCGGCAGCAAGGAGCCCTATGGCATCGGCTTGCCGCTCGATTCCGACGGTGTCGCCTTTGTCAACGACTTCCTTAAGAAGATCGAGGACGATGGCACCTGGACCGAGCTGTGGCAGATCTGCATCGGCGACCGTACGGGCGACACCAATGTTCCCGAGCTGCCCGAAATCGGCGCCTAGGCAGCGTGCCTGGTAACGGCCGCAACGAAACCATACGGAAACGCATGATGCGCTTTATTGCGGTAAACTGTTTTCTCACTGAGTTGTCGGGGCTTCCGTACACACGGGAGCCCCTTTCCTTATCGGCGGGAGGTCCGCATGAGTCTTTCCGAGCTCTGGTCGCTCTATGGCCAGAACTATATCGACGCGCTGCTCGCAACCTGGGGCATGACGCTTGAGTCGTTTGCCATCGCCATGGTGCTGGCCGTCGCCGTCACCGTGATGCGCGTGTCGCCGCTCAAGCCGCTGCGCGTCTTTGGCGACCTGTATGTCCAGGTCTTCCGTAACATCCCCGGCATCGCGCTGCTTATCATCGTCGTCTACGCGCTGCCGCCGCTCAAAGTCGTCCTGCCCTACCGCACCTGCGTTATCGTCGCCACGGTCCTTTTGGGCTCGGCCTTTGGTTCCGAAAACTTTATGAGCGGCATCAACACCGTCGGCGTCGGTCAGGTGGAAGCCGCCCGCTCGCTGGGCATGAGCTTTAACCGTATCCTCGCCAAAATCGTGATTCCGCAGGCGCTGCGCTCGAGCGTGCTGCCCATGACCAACCTCTTTATCGCCGTCATGCTCACCACTGCGCTCGGCAGCCAGGTGCCGCTTAAGCCGCAGGAGCTCACCGGCGTGGTGAGCTACATTAACACGCGCTCGCTCGGCGGCGTCGCCGCGTTCTTTATCTCGGCGCTCGGCTACCTGGGCACGGCCTTTGTGGTGAGCCACATTGGCAACTATATCGATAAGAAGGTGAGGATCCTCCGATGAACAAGCATTCCTCCCCTGCACTTACCATGCGCGATGCGCTCTACGAGGCTCCCGGCCCCAAGATGCTCGCCAAGATTCGCATCGGCACCGCCATTTCGCTCGTTGCCGTGGCCGCACTCGTCGTCCTGGTACTGCAGCGCTTTTATGTGACCGGTCAGCTTTCGGTCCACTACTGGTATTTCTTTACGCATCTCACCACCTGGAAGTTCTTGCTTGCCGGCTTTGAGGGCACCGTTAAAGTCGCACTCACCGCTGGCGCCATCGCGCTGGTGCTGGGCTTAGCCCTTATGCTCGGCCGCACCAGCGACATTAAGCCGCTGCAGCTGGTCTGCCGCGTGCTTACCGACTTCTTCCGCGGCGTGCCGAGCCTGCTGTTTATCTACTTCTTCTTTTTGGTGCTGCCCCAGTACAAGATCTCGCTGCCGTCGTTTTGGATGCTCACACTGCCTGTCGCGCTCGCTGCGGCCGGCGTGCTGGCCGAGATTTTCCGCGCCGGCGTCAACGCCGTGCCGCGCGGCCAGGTCGAGGCCGCCCAGGCACTCGGTCTTTCCAAGGCTAAAATCACCTTTAAAATCGTGTTGCCGCAGGCGATTCGGTTTATCATTCCGTCGTTGATTTCGCAGCTCGTGGTCGTAGTCAAAGACACCACCGTCGCCTATGTGGTGAGCTACCCCGACCTCATGCAAAATGCCCGCGTGCTCATTACCAACTACGATGCCCTCGTGTCGGTCTACCTGGTGATCGCAGTCATCTACATCCTCATCAACGTCGCGATCAACAAGGCCGCTGTCTATGTTTCGCACAAGACCGGCGCGACCATCATCCGCTAACGCTTTACCATTTCTAGTCATAAGGAGCCGAGCACCATGGCACAGAGCACCTCTTCCACCGGCAATCAGCCGCTGATCGAGCTCAGGCACGTCGATAAGCACTATGGCGATCTACACGTCCTCAACGACATCAATCTCTCGGTTGACCGCGGCGAGGTCGTCGTTGTGATCGGACCCTCGGGCTCAGGCAAATCGACCATGTGCCGCACCATCAACCGCTTGGAGACCATCGACTCGGGCGAGATCCTCATCGAGGGCGAGCCCCTGCCGCAGGAGGGCAAGGATCTTGCCCGCATGCGTGCCGAGCTGGGCATGGTGTTTCAGCAGTTCAACCTGTTTGCGCATATGACCGTACTGCAGAACGTCATGCTGGGGCCGGTCGATGTACTGGGCGTGTCCAAGGAGGAGGCTCGTGGGCGCGCCATGGACCTGCTGAGCCGCGTGGGCGTTGCCGAGCAGGCCGATAAGGTGCCCGCACAGCTCTCGGGCGGCCAGCAGCAGCGCGTGGCCATCGCCCGTTCACTCGCCATGCAGCCCAAGGCCATGCTCTTTGACGAGCCCACAAGCGCCCTTGATCCCGAGATGATCAACGAGGTACTCGAGGTCATGGTCCGTCTGGCCCAGCAGGGCATGACGATGATCGTCATCACGCACGAGATGAACTTTGCCCGCCGCGTGGCCGACCGCGTCGTGTTTATGGCCGACGGCCAGATTGTGGAAACCGGCACGCCCGACGAGTTCTTCGACCACCCCCAGACCAAGCGCGCCCAGGACTTCCTCAACTCCATCAAGGGTCACTAACCCAATTGCCACGCGGGCAAATTCATCAGTAACGTTTGCTCCGCGCCACCCCTGTGCCATGTCCACCCGGATTCGAAAGCTACGCCCATGATCGGAACCCGCACCTCATCGTCCTACACTCCGCACGTCGACGTCGATCCCGCCGACCGTCCGCTCATCCTGGTCGCACCACGCTGGGAAGAAGCGAAACCCTATTTGAGCGAGACGCTCTCCCCCAACGAGGAGATTGCGAGCGTCTTTGTCGATGCCATCCTTGCCGCCGGCGGCCTGCCGCTGCAGATGTCCATCACCGAGGACATTGAGGTCATCCGTCATTACGTCGATATCGCCGACGGCATCGCCATTCCCGGCGGCCCCGATGTCAATCCCAAACGTTGGGGCGATGATCGACCCTACGACCCCACCCTCTGCTGCGAGATCCGCGATAGCTTTGAGTTTAAGCTGGTCGGCGAGGTGCTCCGCGCCAAAAAGCCGCTCTTTACCACCTGCCGCGGCACGCAGTTGCTCAATGTCGCCACCGGCGGCACCCTGTGCATGGACGTGCCAAGCCTGGGCGCGCGCGAGGGCCGCACGCAGTGGCGCCATACCCACGTGCTCAACGACCCCGTGCATCCCGTCGAGGTCGTGCCGGGCTCGTTGCTGGAGCGCGCGCTTGGCGGGCACAGGCTTATCCAGACCAACTCCGCACACCACTGCTGCATCGATCGTCTGGGTAAAAGCACGCGCTTGGTCGCCAAGGCAACCGATGGCGTGCCCGAGTGCATCGAAGTCGAAGGCCAACCCTTCTGCCTGGGCGTGCAATGGCATCCCGAGTACACCTGGCAGACGCTCGAAACCGACTTTAACCTCTGGAAGTCGTTTGTCGAGGCGGCAGCCAAGGTCAAGCAGGCCCGCTAGCACGCGAACCACAAAACAGATAAGGGCGCCCCGCCG
>USHA01000042.1 GCA_900554325.1 uncultured Collinsella sp. | reverse complement strand
AGCGCGGGCTTTGCAAGCCTGAGGTCAGGGGTTCGATCCCCCTAACCTCCACCATGATGGA
Organism: uncultured Collinsella sp.; assembly: GCA_900554325.1. Taxonomy (GTDB): domain Bacteria; phylum Actinomycetota; class Coriobacteriia; order Coriobacteriales; family Coriobacteriaceae; genus Collinsella. The sequence goes on along the minus strand of USHA01000042.1, from coordinate 17,616 downwards.
CCTGTAGCTCAGTTGGTTAGAGCGTCCGGCTGATAACCGGGAGGTCACAAGTTCGAATCTTGTCAGGTCCACCATCAAAACGTTAAGAGCCCCGGGGCATTGCCTCGGGGCTTTTTTCTTATCGATAAAAGTAGTCAAAATAGCCCCGTCCCAAATTAACTACTTTGGTTTTGTGTGCTGGGCGAAAGATTGGGTAGTATAGCTATTCAATGCGGCGACCCTGCCGCGTGTTAACCGCTACGTACCGGAGGTGTTCCATGGTTCGTGTCGACATAGAGACCATCGTCATGGCCGCCGGTCCCGTGCCATCGCTTATCGTGCTTCGTGAGCGCTGCGGCAAGTCGGATTCGCCGGCACCCCTGCGTTCGCTTTCCATTCAGACCGGCTCGTTTGAGGCCGCGGCCATTAGCCGTGGCATCGATAGCGGTCGCGCCGAGCGCCCGATAACGCATGACCTGCTGCTTGACACCGTCGATGCCCTGGGCGCCAAGCTCGAGCGCATCGAGATCGTTCGTGCCGAGCCGCCGGTGTTCTATGCGACGATTGTCGTGCTGGTCGATGGTGACGAGCGCAAGATTGACGCCCGCCCCAGTGACGCCATTGCCCTTGCCGTGCGCAGTAATGCCCCCATGTTTGTGGAGGACGACATCATGAATCGCCTGGGTACCGTTTCTGCCCATGCCGAGGAGGTTGACGACGAGCAGGAGTTCGAGAAGTTCGACGAGTTCGTCCATACGCTCTCCCCCGATGATTTCTAAATGTCTGGCACGCGAGCGGAGAGGTCGCTGATGGGTACCTGCGTATCGGCTGAAGCGGCCGCCATCGCGCGTGAAGCCCAGATGCGCTCGGAGGCATCCGAGGCGGCTCGCATCGCCTATGTGACGCAGGCCCGCACGCTTCGCGAACGCCGCGGCTCCTATATCAAGATGGTTATCATCTCCGCCCTTGTCGCGGTAATCTGTTCTCGTCTTCGTGGTACAGTTGGTGCGCTTGGGTTTTCGATTTCAACAGGCTTGGTAATCTGGGGTGTGGTCGATGCAGTCATGCTGACCAACCAGATCAAGGTACTCGACAAGCGCGCGATGGATATGATGCGCGCCCGCGACGCTGCCGCCAAGATCGCTGCCGAGGCACAAGAACTGTAACGACGCCGGATTCGATGGGAAGGTCTAGAGATGGCACAGGATATGCAGGACGCCGGTAACGTCTCCGCCGAGCTCGACGCCATGGTGTGTGACCTGATTGGCGCGTTCTTGGACGACCTTGCCGCCGGCGAGAATCCGGGCGTAGTTGTGGCGATCGAGGACGCTGCTTCCAACCGCTATCTGGCCGCGCTCGACGAGGATGGCGAGGAGGCGTGCCTCGAGGCCGCCACCAACTTTATCTCCGAGCACAAGATGGGTCTTAAGGACGGGGGCCTGGGCCGCATCGCCCGCTATGCCATCGGCTACACCGGCTGTGTCGAGATTGACGGTGGCTATCACGACGCTCTGCTCGTGAGCTTCTTTGAGACGACGCTCGAGAGCGGCTTTTCGGCATATGTGCTGTATGAGGGCATGGGCGCCGGCGATGGTTTTATGTGGAGCGACCCTGAACCTGCAGGTGAGGAAACCCCTCTCATCTAAAATCGCTAAAATAAACGAGTTTTCGGTAAAAGGCTCAATATTCCCGCTGAGCGTTGTGTTGCTGGGCGGGCCGCATACGTGTGCCGTTTGTATATAGATAGAAGATAGGGGAACTACATGCGCGTAGACAATCTGAGGAACATCGCCATCATCGCCCACGTCGACCACGGCAAGACGACGATGGTCGATAAGCTCCTGCGTGCCACGGACGCCTTCCGTGCCAACCAGCAGGTCGAGGACCGCGTCCTGGACTCTAACGACCAGGAGCGCGAGCGTGGAATCACGATTCTCGCCAAGAACATCTCTATCGAGTACAAGGACGTCAAGATCAACGTCATCGACACCCCGGGCCACGCCGACTTTGGCGGCGAGGTCGAGCGCGTGCTGCGTATGGCCGACGGCGCCCTGCTGCTGGTCGATGCCTTTGAGGGTCCCATGCCCCAGACCCGCTTCGTGCTGCGTCACGCTATCGACACCGGCCTCAAGATCATGATCGTCATCAACAAGATCGATCGTCCGGGCGCCAACCCCGAGAAGGCCTACAACGACTGCCTCGATCTTATGGCCGACCTGGGCGCCACCGACGACCAGCTCGAGTTCGCCATGGAGCATGTGGTCTACGCCAGCGCTATGAATGGCTTTGCTCGCCTTGACCCCAACGACGGCAACATGGACATGTATCCGCTGCTCGATATGATCATCGACGACATGCCTGCGCCCGAGGTTGACGAGAACGCCCCGCTGGCCATGCAGTGCGTGACCATCGACCACTCCAACTTCGTTGGCCGCATCGGTATCGGTCGCGTGTACTCCGGCACCATTCACCAGGGCGATCAGGTCTTGGTTGTCAAGAACGACGGCTCCAGCGCCACCGCTACCGTCAAGCAGCTCTTCACCTTCGACTACCTGGGCCGCACCGAGTGCCAGGAAGTCGGCGCCGGCGATATCGCCGCCGTCGTAGGTATTGACCGCACCGATATCGGCGATGTCTACACCGACCCCGAGAACCCCGTCGAGCTCGAACCCATCGAGATCGATCCTCCGACCCTGTCCATCGTCTTTGAGGCCTCGACCTCCCCGCTCGTCGGCCGTGACGGCGACATCGTGGGCGCCCGTCAGCTCAAGGAGCGTCTGTTCAACGAGGCCGAGAACAACGTGACCATGAAGATCGAGGAGCTCGAGGACAAGAGCGGCGTCGAGGTCTCGGGCCGCGGCATTCTGCACCTGTCCGTCCTGATGGAGTCCATGCGCCGCGAGGGCTTTGAGTTCCAGGTCGGCCGTCCCCGCGTTCTGTTTAAGAAAGACGAGAACGGCAACAAGCTGGAGCCTGTCGAGCAGGCTGTTGTCGAGTGCCCGGACGAGTACTCGGGCAAGGTCGTTGAGGTCTTCGGCACCTCCGGCGGCATCATGACGAGCATGGACACCTCGGGCATCGTGACCCATCTTGAGTTCAAGATCCCGACCCGCGGCATCATGGGCCTTAAGAACCGCATCATGAACGTCACTCACGGCGAGGGCGTGTTCTACCACACCTTCCTGGAGTATGGCCCCTACGCCGGCGAGATCGGCAACCGTCAGAACGGCGCCATGATCTCCATGACCACCGAGAAGGCCGTTGCCTACGCTCTGGGTACGCTGCAGGAGCGCGGCCAGCTGTTCGTTGAGCCGGGCACCGAGTGCTACGAGGGCATGATCGTGGGCGAGCGCAGCAAGGCCGGCGACATGGTCGTCAACATCGCCCGTACCAAGAACCTGGGCAACCAGCGTTCCTCGACCTCCGATATCTCCGTCCAGCTGGTGCCGCCCCGCACCTTCTCGCTGGAGGAGGCGCTGGAGTACATCGCCGATGACGAGCTGGTCGAGATCACTCCCAAGAACATCCGCCTGCGCAAGCGTCTGCTCAACGCCACCGACCGCAAGAAGGCTGCCGTCCGCGCCGGCCAGGTCAACAAATAAGCGCTGGGGCTTATAACCGCCAACAAGAAAGGGCGTCGACCGCAATGGTCGGCGCCCTTTTTGGTGCAATGGGGTCAGGTTGCTTTGCACCACCACAAAGGTGCCTGGCCCTTTTGTGGTGGTTAGCGGCTAGGCGGAGGGAAGGCCCGGGGTGTTGGCGGCCTGCTGCGGCTTGAGGTGGGCGTTGCGCCAGATGATCTGGATAACGTAGCCGAGCATAAAGACAAAGGCCACGCCGCTGATGAAGCCGCCGATGAGGGGAAGTCCTGTGAGGGCGCCTGCGGCCACACCGCCGACGGCTGCCATGGCGTAGCGGTTCTGGTTATGTCCGACCATGCGAGCGATCGCGCAGCCCGCAAAAGCGGTGGAGACCAACGCGACGCCGATCACGGCGCACATGAGGGCTCCAGCAAGCGACAGGCCGGCAATCGAGATAATCAGCAACAATACGGCAGGGACAATGGCTACCGTACCCAGAAGACCGCTCATCCACAGGGGTGTGGGGCGCTGGTGGAGCATTCCGGCGGCGCTGGCGGTCGCACGCGGAAAGACGAGCTCGAGCAACAGAGCGATAAAGCAGGTCGAGAGTGCCGCGGCCACGATGCCGCCGATGATATCGTTAACCGTCGTGGCGGCGCTTTCGTTTTCGGTACGGTCGATCTTGAGCGCGCCGACCTCGGCTCCTGCGGCGCGCTCGGGGTCCTCGGAAACATGGGCGTTCACCGTGCCGGTGATGTGAGCGTTTTTGCCCAGGATGAGTTTGTCGGCCCAGACCTCGACATCGCCGTCGACGATGCCGTCGATGGTTACCGTACTGCCCGCGAGTGCTGCCGACTTGGCAGAGCCGCGCAGGGCAACCGTCTCGCCCATCGCGTAAAAACAGTTGGCGGCGCTACCGGTGTTGAGCACGACATGCTGACCGGCTACCGTCACGCTGCCATCGATTGCGGTTTTGGAGATATCGATGGTACGCGCCGCCAGGCGAACGGCTCCGCCTACAGTGCAGTCGCGAATCGACAAGCTCTCGCCTGCCGCGATAATATCGCGGCCGATGGAAGCGTCGTCTAGGTTAAGGCTTTGGCCGGCCCAGTACAGGTCGCTTTCGACGCCAGACGGATTTGAGTCAACTTCGGTTGCGAGCACGTTGCCCGCGGTGTCTGTACCGGCGAACGACGTCGTGGGAAGCGCGGTCAGCGCAAGTGAAATCAGTGCGAATAGGAGGGCGATGCGGCCACGCGTTTTGCGGCATCGGGACGACGGTTTTAGGTTGCAAGGCATAGTGAATCCTTCGTTAGATACTCGACATGTATCTAACAGGGTACCCAACGCGCGGGCGCTCTAAAAGAACCTCTCAGTTGCATTTCGGGGACGAGTCCGCGCTAGCTATTTTTTGCGATGCAAGAAGCGCGCGATGTCTTCTTCGGTGGGGCTTTTGATATCAAAGCGCAGCGAGAGCCAGCGCAGACCCATGGTCACCGCGACGCATACGACCAGCGCGGCGACATTGCTCATGATGCCGCTCATAACGAGACACACATAGCTTGTCGATCCGGCGATGGCGGCGATGGCATAAAAGTTAGTACGTTGGAAAATGCCCGGAACCACGCCCATAAAGCCGTCGCGCAACATGCCGCCACCCACCGCGGTGAAAAAGCCCATCATGATGCATACGGCCGGCGCAAAGCCATAAACCAGTGCTTTGTCCGCTCCGGTGGCGGCGTAGATGCCAACCGAGATGATGTCGAGCAATGGGATGAGTTTCTCGGGTTTATCGACGATTGCCGGGAAGATGTAGATGATGGCCGCCGTGGCAATGGAAAGCGGGAGTGCCATCGGCTGGTTGAGGATGTAGACGTTGCCCACCTGCAGCGTCATGTCGCGTAAAAGACCGCCGCCCAGGCCACAGACCACGGCGAGTGCGACCGCGCCCACCAGGTCAAGCTTGTGCTCGCGCGCGACCAGCACGCCCGAGATCGATGCCGCGACAACAGCGAACATCTCGAGCCAAAAGGGAATAGCGACCATGGCATCCGAGGCATGTGAGGTAACGGTTATAGCGGCGACGACGGGCAAGATGGGTTCCTTTGAGTTACGGGTTTGGACAATGCCCGTACATAGTACATGTTCGGCGCCGATTGCGACCCTATTGCTCGGCAAACGGTTGGGACTGGGCGCGGGCGTGGCGCTGCTGGAATGCCAGGGATCCAAAACATGTACGTCACCCTCCAAAAACGACATTTTTTGACATCTTTGGAGGCTGACGTACATGTTTGGATTGAGCTCACAGCATGAGTGAGTTAATTTACTCACATCCGGTATATTCCCCCACTTCAACGGACATAAGAGTTGGATACCGGCTCAGAGCGAGAGGCCCTCAATGGATACTCCTGTTCTCATTTCGCATAAAACCGCATGGCTTGTCCATCATGCGTCCCAGAATTTGGTTCAGTCTCTTGCGCGGCACGACTACCAGATAGGCGTACGAGGCATCTCCACCCAGCAACGCGTTGCGCGCATACGACAGGCCCTTACCGACTGCGGCATTCCGTCCGATATGCTCAAAACTATCGATATCTCGGTTGTATTCGAATTCGAGCGAATTCGCACCAAAGGCGTCATTTGCCACATTCTTGGACAAAATCTTCCCTACGAGCATATTGACGAGTTGACGCCCGGATTTTTCATCACTGACGAAGCCTTCACCTTCGTGCTCGCTGCCGAGTGGATGGATAGGATCGAATACCTCGAATATGGCTATGAAGTTTGCGGCGATTATCGCATGGGGCTCAATCCCGCCGACCCTTATACCGAGCAACCGGCCACCACCTCCAAGGATGAAATAACCGAACTGCTCGATCGGCACCCCGGCAAACCCGGTGCCACACGTGCACGGCTCGCGCTCAGACACATCTACGATCACTCGGCCTCGCCTATGGAGACCGCTTCGGCAATCGCCCTCTCGCTCCCAACAAGCGAAGGCGGCGTTGGCATCCGAGGTATCGAACTCAACAAACCGCTCGAGATCCCTCAACGTCTCTGGCATTGCGCCAAAGCTCGAACACTCAAAATCGATGCGCTCGTTACCTACAAGCGCAGGGAGCTCGGTATCGAATATAAGGGCGGCTTTCACGATGAGTTCGAGCGCAAGGGGGCAGATGCGGAGCGAGAGGCCGTTCTCTCCCAAATGGGATATCGAATCGTTACGCTCACTTCGGCTCAGTTCGGTAGCCAGCTCGCCTTTCACCGCGCCATGAACAACATTCGCGAAGCACTCGGCATGCCTCGCTGTACCGACACCGGGTACCAGCGAGAGCAAAACGAACTACGCAAGGCGCTTATCCGCAACTGGAAAGGCATGCGAGACGAAGAGGCACCTTCCGAATAGTGCCACTCCCGTGAGCTCAATCCAAACGTGTACGTCAGCCTCCAAAGATGTCGAAAAATGTCGTTTTTGGAGGGTGATGTACATGTTTGGTTGGGATGTGCGGCCGAGAGGGGATCCGATAACAAAAAAGCTCCCATTCCCGGGAGCTTTCTCAACCAAAATGGCGGAGGAGGAGGGATTCGAACCCTCGTGACCTTATACAGGCCAAACGGTTTTCGAGACCGCCGCATTCAACCACTCTGCCACCCCTCCGCGTGGGGTAAAAACAAAGCAGGCTCGAAGGCCTGCTTTGGAATTAACTGGCGGAGAGTCAGGGATTTGAACCCTGGAGACGCTTTTGACGCCTACACGATTTCCAATCGTGCTCCTTCGGCCACTCGGACAACTCTCCGTTAAATGCGAAAGTCAGTATACACGAGGAATCGCAAAGTGCAAACAGAAAAGTTGGCATTTTTTGAAACGCTTGGCTTCGTGACGGGATTCAGGAGGCCAAAAACGGGCTCTGACCAGCATGGCTGCATGCGGCAAATTGTTCAAAATGGGTATTTATAAACGACGTGGCAGCAATTTTAAAAATCTTTGAACGGTGTTGTGAACCACTGGTATGCATTTCACGACCACAGCCCTGCAATTGCTGACCTGCGGTTTGATTTGGCTTGTCCCCGCAGTGCCGTATCTTGTCCACAGATCCGTCAAGCATTTGGTCAGCATTTGGTTGGAAGACGCATGAAATGCCGTGTGAGTATGGACATATGTGGAGGTCATGAGGTTGTAGCTGCACATTCTTGCAGCCTGGGAGGTTGAAAGATATTATTACCAAGTCTTTTCCTGCTTCAGGCGCACCTTCACGACCTGAAGCCACATTTGCCCAGAGGAGGTGACAATATGAAGGCTTATGAACTGCTGTTCTTTGTTGACCCGTCGCTCGACCCCGAGACTCGTCTCGCTGTTATGAAGCGTATCGATACCACGATCGCTGAGGGCGCTGGCAAGGTCGACTCCGTTGACGAGTGGGGCAAGCGCAAGCTCGCTTACGAGATCGACAAGCTCACCGAAGGTGACTACACCCTCATCAACTTCCATGCAGACCCGGCTTCCATCGCGGAGCTCGATCGCGTGCTTCGTATTACCGACGCCGTGATCCGCCACATGATCGTCCGTCGCGACGACCAGGAGTAAGACTGTCGTTTTGGACTGGGCTTGTGCCCCAAGAGGAAGTAGTGAGTTATGAGCATCAATCGAGTGAACATCACCGGTAACCTCACGCGTGATCCCGAGCTGCGCGCCACCGCTGGCGGAACCCAGGTTCTGTCCTTTGGCGTCGCCGTGAACGATCGTCGCCGCAACCCGCAGACTGGCGAGTGGGAGGACTATCCCAACTTTGTCGACTGCACTATGTTCGGCACGCGCGCCGAGGCCGTGAGCCGTTTCCTGGCAAAGGGAAACAAGGTTGCGATCGAGGGCAAGCTGCGCTACAGCTCTTGGGAGCGCGACGGCCAGCGCCGGAGCAAGCTTGAGGTCATCGTCGATGAGATCGAGTTTATGAGCTCCCGTGGTGGCCAGGGTGGCTACGATCAGGGCGGTTACGCCCCCGCAGCCCCCGCGCCCGCAGCACGTCCTGCCGCACCGGTGGCTACGCCGCCCGCGGTCGACGTCTACGATGAGGACATCCCGTTTTAAGGGCTGTTCACCTATTTTTGAGTGAGAGGCGGCTTTGGTTCGCCGAAGTTGCCAAACGAAAGGTATTTTGACATGGCTAATGATTTTTCTGCACGTCAGCCGCGTCGTAAGTACTGCCAGTTCTGCAAGGAGAACACTGAGTTCATCGACTATAAGGACACTCAGCTTCTCCGTAAGTACATGACCGACCGTGGCAAGATCAAGCCCCGTCGCGTCACTGGCGCTTGCACGCAGCATCAGCATGACATCGCCAACGCCATCAAGCGCGCCCGCGAGATGGCTCTCCTGCCGTACACCGTCCCCGTGGTTTCCTCTCGTGGCAACCGCGACCGCGGCTAAGAAGGGAGACGCATCATGAAGGTTATTCTTCTCGATGAGATCAAGGGCAAGGGCGGCGAGGGTGACGTCGTAGAGGTCGCTCAGGGTTACGCTGAGAACTTCCTGTTCCCCAAGAAGCTCGCTGTTGCCGCCACCAAGGGCAACCTCAAGCAGCTTGACGAGCGTCGCAACAACATCGCCAAGCGCGAGGCCGTCCGTCTGGCTACCGCCAACGAGACCAAGGCTGCCTTCGAGGGCAAGACGGTCACCGTTGACGTCAAGGTCGGCGACGAGGGCATCCTCTTTGGCTCCGTTACCGCCGCTATGATCGCTGACGCCATCAAGGCTCAGCTCGGTATGGACATCGACCGCAAGCGCGTCGAGCTCGGTAAGCCCATCAAGGTTGCCGGTGCCCACACCGTTGCCATCTCGCTGTACCGCGAGATCAAGGCCGAGGTTGTCGTTCTCGTCGGCGTTACCGCCGAGGAGCTCGCTGCCGAGGCTGAGGCTGAGGAGACCGCTGAGGTCGCCGAGGCCGAGACCGCCGAGGTCGAGACTGAGGCTGCTGCCGAGTAGCGTTTGCTGCAACGCAACAATCTTGTTCTAAGAAGGGCGCTCTGGGAGACCAGGGCGCCCTTTTGTTTTTTGCGCTGAGTGAGTGTCATGGTATGCGTTGTGGTGAAGTCCCAAATGCGGGACCGTTCATCCGTTTCGTTCGGTGATGATTGCCGGGGCGCGGCCCGTTTTGGGGTTGTGGCTGATACTATGGATGCTCGCAAGCGATATGAATGAGGATGCTCATGGCATACGACGATAGGGAGACGGGGCTGACGGTCGAGGACCGCGGCTCAAAGTTGGGTCTTCCCCAAAACCAAGATGCAGAGGCCAATGTGCTGGCCGCTATGCTGCTATCGCCCGAGGTGGTCGAAGAAGCCCAGGTCGAGCTGCAGCCCGATGACTTCTACCGGCCCATTCATAAGACCATCTACACCGCGATGGTCGATATGTACAACAGCCGCATTCCCATCGACTCCATCTCGCTGATCGATTACCTGCGAAGCATCAACAAGCTCGATGCCGTGGGCGGCGAGGCCTACATTTTGGAGCTGATGGGTCAGACTCTGTCGCTCGTGAACTGGCAGCACCATGCCGCCATCGTTCGTCGCGATTCGATGCTGCGCGAGCTGATCGGCGCCACCAACGAGATCAACGCGCTGGCATATAACGCCCCCACCGACACCAAAGAGGTCGTGGAGCTAGCCGAGAGCAAGCTGCTCAAGGTCACGGCACGCGAGGTCAAGTCGAGCTACAAGACGCTGACCGAGTTTATGGTTGAGGCCTATAACGAGGCCGAGGAAGTGTGTCAGGCCGGTGGTCAGGCTGCGGGCGTGCCCACGGGCTTCCCGTCACTCGACCGCATGCTCATGGGCTTCCGCGAGGGCCAGCTCATCATTATCGGCGCCCGCCCTGCTGTGGGTAAGACGTCGTTCGCCCTGAATCTGGCGCTCAACGCTGCCGCTGCCGGTTATACCGTCGGCTTCTTCTCGCTGGAGATGTCGGGCAAAGAAATTGCCCAGCGTCTGATTTGCGCCTACGCCATGATCTCGATCAGTGACTTCCGCATGGGCCGCATTAGCCCCGAGCAGTGGGCCAATATCAACGAGGCCACGCAGACCTTGTCCAAGCTCGATATTCTGATTGACGATACGCCCGGCACCACAGTGACCGAGATTCGCGCCAAGAGCCGCCGCATGCTCCATAACAAGGAGAAGGCAATCATCATCCTGGACTACCTGCAGCTGGTGAGTCCTCCGCCGGGACGCCGCTCCGAGAGCCGTACCGTCGAGGTTTCGGAGATGTCGCGTGGTCTGAAGATCATGGCCAAGGAGCTCAAGATCCCGCTCATCGCGCTGTCGCAGCTCTCGCGTCAGGTCGAATCCCGTACCGGCAAGCGCCCGCAGCTTTCCGACCTTCGTGAATCGGGCTCCATCGAGCAGGACGCCGATATCGTTATGTTCTTAGACCGCTCCGCCGACGAGGCCGAGGCCTCGCGCGACGATCGACCCGACGAGGGCGTTACGCGTATCGTCGTGGCCAAGAACCGTTCGGGCCCGATCGGCGACGTCGATCTGATGTTCCTGCCGGCATCCACCAAGTTCTATGAGCTTGATGGGGCACATGCCGAGGAGTAGGACAGGCGCCCGTTGCACGGGTATACTGGGAATGTTTTGTGCTTCTGCGTGCCGGCGTGGCGCGTAGACAGTCCATGAATGTAAGGAGTAAACATGCCGTCAACCGTTTTGGTCGGTGCCCAGTGGGGCGATGAGGGCAAAGGTAAGATTTGCGACCTGGTCGCCGGCGACTTCGATGCCGTCGTGCGCTACTCGGGAGGCAACAACGCCGGCCACACCATCGTCGTCAACGGCAAGAAGTACGGCCTGCACCAGGTGCCCTCCGGCATCATGTATTCCGATCACGTGTCGGTGATCGGTAACGGCTGCGTCGTCAACCCCAAGGTTGTCCTTGAGGAGATCGATATGTTCGAGGCCGACGGCATCACCACCAAGAACCTCAAGATTAGCGGCAACGCGCATGTCATCATGCCGTACCACATCGATCTGGATGGCGCCTTTGAGCAGAAGCTCGGCAAGAAGAACATCGGTACCACCAAGCGCGGCATCGGTCCGTGCTATCAGGACAAGATGGCGCGCATTGGCCTGCGCATGCAGGACATGCTGGACGAGGCACTGTTCCGCGACAAGCTGGAGACCGCTCTCGCCCGCGTGAACCCCGAGCTCGAGCTCATCTACAACCTGCCCACCTACACCGTGGACCAGATTTGCGACGAGTACCTGCCGATGGCCGAGCGCCTGCGTCCCTACATCACCGAGACGAGCCTGCTGCTCAACAACATGATCGATGAGGGCAAGAACCTGCTGTTTGAGGGCGCCCAGGCGACGCTGCTCGACATCGACCACGGCACCTATCCGTACGTGACGTCTTCCAACTGCACCGCCGGCGGTGCCATCACCGGCTCTGGCGTGGGCATGAAGAACGTCGACCGCGTGCTGGGCGTCATGAAGGCCTATATCACCCGCGTCGGTTCGGGCCCCATGCCCACCGAGCTTTCCTATGAGTCCGAGGCCGGCCACACGCTGACCGAGGAGGGCTATGAGTACGGCGTGACCACCGGTCGCCGTCGTCGTTGCGGCTGGTTTGACGGCCCTATCGCCAACTATGCCTCGCGCGTCAACGGCCTCACCGACATCGCCGTGACCAAGCTCGACGTGCTTTCGGCTTTCGACACCATCAAGGTGTGCGTTGCCTACGACGTCGATGGCGAGCGTTACACGAGCGTGCCCGAACACCAGGTGCGCTTTGAGCATGCCAAGCCCATCTACGAGGAGCTCCCTGGCTGGAAGTGCGATATCACCGGTTGCCGCAGCTTTGAGGAGCTGCCGCAGGAGGCTCAGGACTACGTGGCGTTTATCGAGGATCTGGCACACACCCGCGTGACGTTCATTGGCGTTGGCGCTGGTCGCGAGCAGATCATCAACCGATTCTGGAAGTAATCGGGACTATTTGGTTATTGCGATATACCCCTTTGCAGCCCGGACGGGCGGCCGAGGGGTATATTTGCTTGCAAAGGGCTCGCGCGGAGCGGGCCGTTCATCCATAGAGGAGGCACCCTTGAAGGCGGACACTCAAACCATCGACATCCTGTTGTTGGGCAGCGGCGGCCGCGAGCATGCTTTGGCAGCCAAGCTCGCAGCATCACCGCGCGCCGGCAAGCTCTACATTGCGCCGGGCAACGGCGGCACCGCGAGCTGCGGCGAGAACGTTGTTCTCGACGACTGCGATCCTGCGGCCGTGGCGGCGTTTGCGCAGAGCCACGGATGCGGACTTGTGGTAATTGGCCCCGAGGCTCCGCTCGTGGCGGGCGTGGCCGACGCCGTGCGCGCGGCGGGTATTCCCTGCTTTGGCCCGGGTGCCGAGGGCGCCCAGATGGAGGGCTCCAAGCTGTTCTCCAAGCAGCTCATGGAGCGCGCCGGTATCCCTACGGCGGCCTACGGCTCGTTTACCGACGAGGCTTCGGCTCTTGCCTACGTGCGCGAGCAGGGCGCCCCGCTGGTCGTCAAGGCCGACGGCCTTGCCGCGGGCAAGGGCGTTATCGTGGCAACCGAGCTTGCGCAGGCCGAGGAGGCCGTGCGCGAGTGTTTTGGCGGCACCTTTGGCGATGCCGGCAACACCGTGGTTATCGAGGAGATGCTCGTTGGCCCCGAGTGCTCGCTGCTGGCCTTTACCGACGGCAAGACCGTTCGCCCCATGGCCACCTCGCAGGACCACAAGCGCGCGCTCGAGGGCGACAAGGGCCCCAACACCGGTGGCATGGGCGTCTACAGCCCGGTGCCCATCGTGACTGACGAGGAGCACGCCACGATGGTGAAGGTCATGGAGCAGACCGTGGCCGAGCTCGCTGTCGAGGGTATCGACTACCGCGGCTGCCTGTACGGCGGCTTTATGCTCACGCCTGCCGGCCCCAAGGTGCTGGAGTTCAATGCCCGCTTTGGCGACCCCGAGACGCAGGTCGTGCTGCCGCGCCTTAAGAACGACCTGGTCGAGGTCATGCTGGCTTGTGCCAACTGCGAGCTCGATCAGATTGAGCTCGACTGGCGTGACGAGTGGGCCGTGGCCGTTGTCCTGACGAGTGCGGGCTATCCCGGCAGCTACGAGAAGGGCAAGGTCATCACCGGTATCGCCGATGCCGAGGCCATGGAGAACGTGACCGTGTACCACGCGGGCACCGCCGTGGTGGACGGCCAGCTCGTGACCAATGGTGGCCGCGTGCTTGCCGTGACCGCTCTGGGCGACACGTTCGAGAACGCTCGCAACCTTGCCTACGAGGCCTGCGAGAAGATTGATTTTGAGGGCAAGACCCTGCGTCACGACATCGGCCTGCGCGCGCTGCGCGGCCGCGACGCCTGGGATGCCTAAAATCCGAGAGGAATGAGACGGATGGACGAGAAGAACGAAGAGCTCGTGGACGCGCAGATCGTCGAAGAGGACAGCCGCATGTATGGGCACGCCGAGGGCGAGCCTGGTGGCGAGGTCGCTGACGAGCCGGCACTGGTGCTGGGCGACGACGACCCGCACGATGCCGAGCTGCACGAGAAGATTCTTTCGGAGGAGTGCGCCTGGAAGGGCAAGATTCTCGACGTCCACCGTCTTGAGGTTGAGCTGCCCAACGGTCACCGCAGCGCCCGCGATATCGTTCGCCATCCGGGTGCGGCGGCCGTTGTGGCACTGACCGAGAGCGGCAAGATCGTACTGGTGCGTCAGTACCGCACCGCCATCGACCGCGTGACGGTCGAGATTCCTGCCGGCAAGCTCGACCCGGGCGAGGACCCGCTCGATTGCGCCAAGCGCGAACTGCATGAGGAGACGGGCTTTAAGGCTGGTCGTATTCGCTTTTTGACGTCGATTGTCACGTCCTGCGGTTTTTGCGATGAGATCATCCACATCTACTTGGCTACCAAGCTCGAGTTTGATGCGCCCAACCCCGATGATGACGAGTTTGTCAACGTGGACCTGGTGCCGCTGCACGAGCTGATCGACGCCGTGCTCGACGGCAAGATCGAAGACGCCAAGACCGTCGTAGGCGCGCTTGCCTGCGACAGCATCGCACACCGACTAGGCGGAACTGAGCTTTAAAAGCGAGGGCGACCCTGGGGCAAACACTACTGATTATTTTGTCCCAGGGTCTTACGTTATTGTTTTATCTCCGAGGACTGCATGTTTAAGAGGTTTCTTTCTTACTACGAGCCCCAGATGGGGCTTTTTGTTGCTGATACTGTTTGTGCTCTGGTGCTTGCCGCCATTGACCTTGCTTTTCCTATTATTCTGCGTAATTTGACCGGTGGGCTATTTACTCAGGGTCAGGCTGCCATTATGCAGGCGCTCGGCATGATCGCGGTGGGCTTGGTGCTGATGTATGCCGTCCGCTGCGCCTGCCGCTACTTTGTGAGCTATTGGGGCCACGTGATGGGCGCGCGCATGGAGTCCAAAATGCGCGAGGACCTGTTCGACCAGTATGAGCGCTTTAGCTTTGCGTACTTCGACCGCAACAGCTCGGGTGACATGATGAGCCGCGTGGTCAACGACCTGTTCGATATCTGCGAGGCGGCGCATCACGTACCCGAGTGGATCATCATCTGCGGTATCGAGATTATCGGCTCGTTTGTGATCCTCTTTACCATCGCTCCGGTGCTGGCGCTTGCCATGGCCGTGGTGACGGCGGCGTTTGCGGTCGTCATGTTTTGGCAGAACATGCGCATGCGCGAGGTCTTTAGCGACAACCGCAAGAAGATCAGCGGCATTAATGCACAGCTGCAGGATTCTCTGGCGGGCATGCGCGTGGTCAAGAGCTTTGCCAACGAGGAGACCGAGCGTGCCAAGTTCCGTGCCTCTAACGACCGCTACCTTTTGTCCAAGGAGAACATGTATCACGCCATGGGCGTCTATACCGCGACGTATGGCCTGCTCTCGGGTGTGCTCTATGTGATCGTGGTGCTGCTGGGCGGCTGGCTGGTCGCCAAGGGACAGCTGCAGGCGGTCGATATGGCGACCTTTGCACTCTATATTTCGCTGTTCTGCACGCCGCTTGAGACGCTCGTCAATTCGGCCGAAACGTATCAGAAGGCTATCGCCGGCTTTAAACGTATGGACGAGGTGCTCTCGACCGCGCCGGATATCCAGGACAAGCCGGGCGCTACGGATCTGCAGGTGACTGCTGGCGCCGTGGAGTATCACGACGTGTGCTTTAACTACGAGGATGTCGAGCTGGGCGAGGGCTATGCCGACGAGCGTCCCGTTATCGACCATATGGACCTGTCCATCAAGCCCGGGCAGACCATCGCTTTGGTTGGCCCTTCGGGCGGCGGCAAGTCCACGACCTGTTCGCTGCTGCCGCGCTTTTATGACGTGGCTACCGGATCCATTAGCATCGACGGTCAGGACGTGCGCGATGTGACGCAGCAGAGCCTGCGCCGCGCCATCGGTCTGGTGCAGCAGGATGTCTATCTGTTTGACGGCACGATTGGCGAGAACATCGCCTACGGCAAGCCGGGCGCTACGGCAGAAGAGATCGCCGAGGCCGCCCGTCGCGCCAACATCGATGCCTTTATCGAGTCGCTTCCGCAGGGCTACGACACCGTGGTGGGCGAGCGCGGCAGCCGTCTTTCGGGCGGACAGAAGCAGCGCGTTGCCATCGCGCGCGTGTTTCTCAAGAACCCCAAGATCCTGATTTTGGACGAGGCGACGAGTGCTTTGGATAACGAGAGCGAGGAGGCGGTGCAGGAGTCACTCGAAGAGCTGGCACGCGGCCGCACCACGATTATCATCGCCCACCGTCTTTCGACCATTAAGCATGCCGATGAGATTGCGACCGTTGAGCATGGTCGCGTTATGGAGCGTGGCACGCACGAGGAGCTTCTCGCCCGTGGCGGCACCTATGCCCGTTACTATCGAATGCAGTTCGAAGGTGCGCGTGCGCACGAGCTCGACTGATTGATATGACAGGAAGTTTATGGCTGACAAGAACCCTTTGACTCCGGAAGAAGTGACGGAGTTATTCTCCGAAATCGATGCATCCGGCGTCTTGGATCCCACGCTCGCCAAAAAGCGTACCGAGCGCATGCGTGAGAAGGAGGCTGCGGCCAAGCGCGGTGACAAAGCGGCGCTAGCGCAGCTGCGCAGCGAGGACCGCGCGAGCCAGGCAAAACATATCGACCCGCTGTCCGAGGACGATCCTTCGGGCTCGCAGGTGAGCCATACCATTACGAAGACCGCGATGGCCGTGGTCATCGGTATTTTGGTGCTGATCGTGGGCATGCAGATTGGCTACGGCGTGATGCGTCGTCTGAACACCGCCAACCTGTCCGAGAGCGTTTCGGTCGATACCGTTTCGACGGCGCTGAAGGGCGGCCTTGAGTGGGGCAACGGCTTTACGCAGTTCCCGCTCGACTTTACCGTCGATGAAGCCGATGAGCGTACGGGCACGGTCGAGGTGACGGTGTTGGACACATCGTCTGCCAACGAGCTCGAGCTGCTGTCCAACGGGCAGATCCAGGCCGCGGCGCTTGCGACCAACGCGCTGCTCAACGATAAGATCGACCGCGTGGTGTATAACGTTCACGCCTATATCGACGAGGATAGCAACATTCAGCACGATTCCTTCTTTGGCATGTTCCCCGCGCGGGGCCACCAGAGCGCCATTTTGACGTTCGTGTGGACCAAGAGCTCATCCAACGCCACGAGTATCGACTGGAAGATGCGCATCGTGAGTATGGATGACACCATCGCCGAGCGCATTCAGAAGCAGGTGAACTCGGTGTCGTCGTTGATTGAGGATCCGGTGGTGAGCCAGACCAAGATTGACGAGGAAAAGGCCGAGCGTGACCTGGAGCATCGTCTGCATGGCCGCGAGATTTTCCGCGGCGGCAAGCCCGATCGCACACCGTCCGAACTGCTGGAACAGGACAAGAAAAAGTAAGACGCCATCATCCCGCGTGAGCCACAAGCCCCGCGGGATGATTTTTTAAGGCTCTGTTAGACCAGGATTGACATACATGTGTCCCCACGGTGCCATATCGT
>USHA01000041.1 GCA_900554325.1 uncultured Collinsella sp. | reverse complement strand
GGGGCCGCAGGAGATAATCCTGCGGCCCCGTCGCTTTGTGCCGATAGGTAACGAGCGTTAGCGCTCCATATTGGGGACGATGCTGCCTTCGGTCACCGCGTGCACGGCCAGGCGCATGATGTTGTCGTAGCCGGTCTTGTTGAGAATCTCCGAGATACGGCGCTTGATCGTGCCCTCGCTCATAAACAACTCGGCCGCAATCTCGCGACGGCTCTTGCCTTCGCAGGCAAGGCGCAAAATCGACAGCTCAACGTCGTCGAGCGCCGCCGTGCCCGAAAAGATGCTTTCGGGCGGCTTGGGAAACGTGCAGTAACCCGCCAGCGTGGAGCGCATCACGGCAAAGAGCTCATCGATGCCGACGTTCTTGTACACAAAGCTGTCGACGCCTGCCTCGCGCGCCTGATCCACAAACGTAATCTCGGGCATGCCCGTCATGATAATGACGCGGCACTCGGGCAGCTGCTCCTTGATGCGCGCCGCCGCCACGATGCCGTTGGAATCGTGCTCAGTGCACACATCCATCAGTATCATGTCCGGGCGCTCCTTGAGCGCAACGTCCAAGGCATCTGAGGCATCGGCGATGGCGGCAACAACGGTCATGTCGGGCTGGTCGCCAACGGAGCGCGCGAGGCTCTCGCGCAAGATGGCTTGGTCTTCGACGATAAGGATACGAATCATGAGCTTCTCCTTTGGACCGTTGCGTTGGAGTTCAGCGGAATGGATACCGTAAGCGTAAAGGGCGGGGCGGCATGGACCTCCAGGCTGCCGCCCAGATTTTGCGCGACATGCCTCATACCTGGAAAACCCGTTCCCTCGCGATACGATACGGGGGCAGGCACGCCGTCGTTTGAGACCGTCATGTGTGCAATGGCGCCGCCATCCGACCCCTCCCGCCACAGGCGCACCTGGACTTGGTGGGCCTGCGCATGCTTGGTGGCATTGGTCGATGCCTCGCGGATAATCTGCAAAAAGGCGGCAGCGACGTGAGCATCGTCCGGAAGCGATCCATCTACATCGATCTGAACGCTCACCAGGCCAAAGGCATGAACGATATCGCCCAGTTGCTCCGCAGGCTCGCTAGCGCCACCGCTACGCAGGTCGGCGGCAATCGAGCGCAGCAGCGGGTCAATCTGCTCGAGCGACTCGTCATCCAGACGCCCCTCTTCCAGATATCGATGAAGGATGGACAGGCGCTGGCCGATCACATCGTGCACGCGGGCACGCATGCGCAGGTAGGCCGCATTGTCGGCAACCTTTTTGACTTCTTCGATCTGGGCCTGGAGCTCTTGACCCGCAAGCTCGAGCAGGTGGTTAGCCTGTGCCAGGCGATCATAGGCGTGCGCGTATTCCGTCACGTCCAAGCCGATAACGCGCTCAAGCGGACGACCCGAAACCATAACGGCATCGCGTGCAAACAGGCGGATTTCGGACGGGGACACCTCGACCACAGCGCGATCTTCGCCAAAGCGACCCAAGTCAATCAGGGCGCGGTCTTTGCTTCTCTCGGGCGGCTGCATACCCAGCTGGCGCAGGCCGCTCCACGTTCCGCCCATATCGCGCAGGTCGGTGGGCATATGAAGCTCCAGCAGGTTTTTGCGCATGCAG
Source organism: uncultured Collinsella sp. (assembly GCA_900554325.1). GTDB lineage: Bacteria > Actinomycetota > Coriobacteriia > Coriobacteriales > Coriobacteriaceae > Collinsella. The sequence goes on along the minus strand of USHA01000041.1, from coordinate 16,354 downwards.
CGATTCATGAGCAGCGGGCGACCCTTTGGGTCCAGATACAGAATGCCCACGGGAATCACGTTGATGGTCTCGATGGTCGAAAACGCGGTGATGTCCTCTTGCCGGTTGCGGACGTCCATCAAGAGCGCCGCGATGGAGCGGAATAGGAAGAACGCGGCCTCTGCGACAAGGACCGCCGTCCATGCCGGGCCCATGGCACGGACGGCAGGCGGCGTCACGGCGGCAACGAGCAGCAGCTCGACCAGCATGACGGGGCGACGATAGTGCACCATAAGCACCACGCCATAGATAACAATTGCAGCGTTGATCCACAGCAGCGCACCCGCCGCCTTGGCGACGACGCAGGGCGGTGCCACCAGATATGAGGCGCTCGATCCGAACAAGATAAGCGCCGAGATGACCAGGTGAAGCACCAGGCTCGCCTCGTAGGCACAGATCACCTTGCGGTTATAGGATGAGCGGCGCGACGCGATGAGCGGAACGTGAATCATCTGCAAGCACGCAGTCAGGGCAAAGACGACGTCGAGTGCGACGATCTGGGGAAGAATGAGCGGTATCTGCATGGTCACTCACCTGCCCGCGGCATCAAGACGATCATGCGCAGCTGTCCAGGCTCGCCTTCAAGACGATACGCCACGTTGCGACCCTGCAACTCGCGCTCGAGTTCATGCGCGGCAAGCGTCTGTGACAGGTCTTCCTCGTCGTCGGAGAAGAGCGTGGCACGCAGCTCAACACTGCATGGATCGTGATCGCTCAAATGGTACATGAGCGCCGGATGATCGGTGGTGTAGGCGAAAAACGCAAAGTCGTACACGCAGTCATACAGCGCGCTCACCGCGCTGGCATGCATCGGGCGTCGTATGGCGATAATCGAGGCGCAATCAACATCGATGGTGCGCAGGTCACTTGCCAGCTCGTTAGCGATCAGCTGGATGCGGTCGCGATCAAAGCCACTCTCCCCGTGCTGTGCCAAGGTAAGCGACCCCTTGCGCTTGCAATAGGCGACGAGCATTTTGGCGCATTGCAGCATGCGAAAGCGCTCGCGCGAAGACGCCTCGTCGGCCAGCGGCGGCAACGAGCTCAGCACGCCATACATCTCATCAAGCGCACGGGCAAGCGCTTTGTCCACGTCTTGCACCAGCAGGGTTTCGGCCTCCTGGTCCGCCAAGTGCGTCTTTAAGTCGTAGTCGGCCGCAAGCAGCTCGTTTTGACGCTGCAGATCCATGCGGCGATGGGCCAGCTCGCGGTTGAGCCCGTTGAGCTCCGACACATCCTGGGCAAGCAGGGCAAATCCGCCCAGCAGCGAAAAGGCTCGGTACATAACGTCTGGGGCAGACGGCACGGTAAAGGCATGGGCATGCCCGTGTTCTTGGGCCCGCAGCTCCTCGCGCACGCCCACCGGCAGCGGCTGCGACGCCGGCGTGGCGTAGACTTCCTGCAGGTCGCGCGTCAACACTTTGAGGTCGAGCGGCAGGGTATCGAAGATGCCGGCAATACCGTGATACGACGGGATAACACCACAATCGAGGCAGATTTCCATCGCCACCACGCACAGGACGCAATAGACGGGCGAAAAGTTGAGCCTCCATGCCCAGGGCACGCGCAACGCATACGAGACGGCAAAGAATGCGCCACCCAGCAGTACGAGCGCCGCCGTGCCCGAGAAACGCTGGATGCGAAAGGACGAGGACCGACCAACCAGGATAAAAAAGGCCACGAAGTCGAAGACCGTCCACACGAGAACGACAAAATAACCCCAGCCGTACGTGTAATCGTTACTCCAGGTGTCGCTTGTACGGTCAAAGCGGAAGACCTGCTGATGAAAATCGTTGGTGAGCACAAATCCGATAAGCAGGATGGCCGCAATCCACAGCGCAGCGCAGTAGCGGCGCCCCAGGCGGTGTTGCTCCAGGCCCGCAAGGCGCAGGCCGCAGAGCTGGTAGAGCAGCGGAATGAGCGTCATGGGCACGTAGTACAGGTACCACAGCACGGTGGCATAGAACGGCGTGAACGACTTGTACTTGAGAATGACTTCGATCATCCACAGGGCGCAGATGGTGGCGATGGCCACAAGGCGGCGACGCAACACATAGTCCAAACAGCGCAGATAGACCGATACGCCCCAGATCGAAAATACAATTGCGGCGACAAGCAGCGGGAGAGAGCTCGAATGGGCGAGCGCATCCACGACCTCTTCGGACACCTTGCTATAGGCGGGCACGGCGTTAGAAAGTTTGGGGTCGAAGGCAAACAGCGCCGGCAAGACCGCCAAAAGCATGAGGAACAGCGCGGTGATGGCGCCGGCGATAGCAAAGACGCGGTGACGGTACACCTGATGTGTTATGCCAACAAGGAATCGCGGCATGGCGAAGAGCCTGCCACCCCTGGGATCCGCAACCGGCGCGGTCCGGGCGGCCGCGTGGCCGATATGTCGCTCGCGGGTACCCATAGTGCTTTTAGTGTACCGACAGGCAGGCTCAAAAAGCGGGCCACATGTCCCAAAATCCGCAGACGGCAAGGCGCCCGGTAGCCTCCCCCGTCTGGCACTTCCCGATATCCGCCCGCCCCAAACCACCGCAAAGGGGACAGGCACCTTTGTGGTGGTTTGGGGCGATGCGCTAGTCCACGGCGATGTCGAGGTTCTTGCCGATGAGACCTACGTAGCCGCCCTCGGCAGCCTTGGGGCTGTCAGCATGGCAGAGAACCCACTTGTCGGCCTTCCAGTAGCAGTAGCTGTCGCCAGCCGTGGGCACGTCGGCTGCAGCCTCGGGGCGCGGGCCGTTGGTGCCGGCGGGCAGCGCCACCATCACCTGGAAGCCGCCGTCGTCGACCATGCAGGGCGTGTAGTGAAGCGTGGTGTTGAAAACCTCAACAAGCGTGCCGGCCGGCACGCGGAACGCCTTGACGCACGCGGTATCGAGCTTGCCGTCCTCGATCTCCCAGCGATGCGCCACGAGCAGGATAAAGTCGCGGGCGCCCAGGTTGAACTCGCTCGCGCGGTGGTACTCCAGGCAGTTGAGACGCGTGTTGTGGCCGTTGCACCAGCCCAGCTGGAAGGGACGACCGCCAAACATGAGAAAGCCCAGCTTATCGGCATCCATGACACCCTCGAGCTCGGGCGCGGAGGCCACATACTTGCTGCCCTCGGGGATGGGCGTGGAGGCAAGTGCCTCGAGCACGGGCGACGTAAGCTCGGACGGAACGTTATCCCAAACGTTGCCATAGGACTTGAACTCGGGATCAGAGACAGAGTAGATATGCATGTTCGCTCCTGTTCGTTTGTGTGACAGTATGAACATTCTAGAACAATCTCATTCTGTTTTGAGCACTCGGTATAAAAAAGCGCTCCGCAAAGAGCGGGAGCGCTTCTGGCGCAAACGCTATTCCTGCCAGCAGCCTTACGCCTGCTGATAGTGCAGGTGCTTCTCGTCGATATCGGCCAAGTCGCGGTCAAGGTAGCGGCGTGCGAGCCAGTTTGCCATGGGAAGGTTCTGGTCCAGGTAGTTACCGCACTCCTCAGGAGCAGCACCGGGGACATCGCCCTCAAAGCTGGCGACAAACTCGAACAGCTCACGCACGAGCGGCAGAATCTCCTCGCTCGTCAGCTCACCAAAAACAACCAGGTAAAAGCCCGTGCGGCAGCCCATGGGACCAAAGTAGACAATGCGGCTCGACCACTCGGCATGATTGCGAAGGAACGTGGCACCCAGGTGCTCGATGGTGTGGCACTCGGCCGTGTTCATGACCGGCTCCTTATTGGGCGTGGTCAGGCGCAGGTCAAAGGTGGTGACGGCGGCGCCGGTCGCCGGATCGCGGTCGATGCGGCTCACATACACGCCGGGCTCAAGCAGCAGATGGTCAACGGAAAAACTCGCGATGCGCTCCATGGCAGATCCTCTCGGTAGTTAAATTGGGACGGGGCTCTTTTAGCTGGTTCGAATGGTCGCACCAATCATACCAGTCAAAAAAGCCCCGTCCCAAAAAGACAACTTAGCCAAGGACACGGGCCATACGCGTCTTGAACTCGGACAGGAAGCGCGGAGCATCCACGGTCAGTGCCACAAGCGCGCTCTTGTCCGGATCGGACAGGCGGCGCTCATCGCAGATGGTGCGACCGCGGTACTCGCCCAGCAGATCAACACGCAGGTTGCAGCCGAGCGCACCTACGAGCGTGGGGTCGATCGCCACGGCAACGGCCAGCGGATCGTGCAGCGCACAACCACCCAGGTAGGGTGCGTTCATCTCGTACGAGCCAATGTAGTGCTCGACCATGCTCGCAAATGCGCAGCCCGCCATGGTGCCCGAGCCCGTCCAGCCGGCAATGTCGCGGCGTGTGAGCACCACGCGATGCGTCACGTCCAGACCCACCATGGTGAGCTTACGGCCCGAGCGCAGCACCGCGTCGGCTGCCTCGGGGTCGCTCGCCATGTTGGCCTCGGCGCCCGCGCTCACGTTACCGGGCACGGTAAGGGCGCCGCCCATCACGACCACGCGGCCAATGGACATCATCGTCACCGCATCGCGCTCCAGGGCGAGCGCCAGGTTGGAGAGCGGGCCAGTCGCTACGTAGACCAGATCGGGACCATAGGTGCGCGCGGCATCGATCAGATAATCGACCGCAGCGTTGCCGTCGGCCGAGGTCGCCCCCACCGGCTCGTAGGGCGACGCGGGCACGCTCGCGCCGCCGATGCCGTTCTTGCCGTGAATGAGCGCGGTGGACGCCGGCGGCGTATAGGGCTCAGTCGCCTGCAGAGGACGGTCGGCGCCCAGGTACACCGGCACCTCGGGGCGACCCAGCAGATCGAGCACCGCCAGGCAGTTGTGCGCCGATTGCTCGACGCGCACGTTGCCAAAGCACGTGGTGATGCCCACGAGCTCCACCTCGGGGCTCGCGATGGCATAGGCCAGCGCCATCGCATCGTCCACACCCATATCCAGATCAAGGATCAGCTTCTTGATTGCCATTGTTCTACTCCGCTTCTCCGTCTTTATCGTTTAACTAAACCAATGTTCAACTTCGGCGCGCGTGGGAATCGATTGCTGAGCGCCCAGGCGCGACACCGTCACCGCCGAGGCGCGAGCACCCGCGGCCATGCACTCAAAGAGCGGCAAGCCCTCCAGGCGAGCCGCGGCAAGCGCACCGATAAACGTATCGCCCGCGGCCGTCGTATCGACCAACGTGTTCGAAAGTGCCGGCATGTGCAGCAGCTCACCGCCATCGCCGAGCGCAACCGAGCCGGCGCCGCCCAGCGTGATGACCGCGGCGCCGGCGCCCTTGTCGAGCAGCGCATTGAGCGCGGCGACGCAACTCACATCATCCGTGGGCAGAATGCCCGTCAGAACCTGGCACTCGGTCTCGTTGGGACAGACCAGGTCGACCGCAGGCCAGACCTCCGCAGGCAGCTCGCAGGCAGGCGCCGGATTAAAGACCGTATAGAACCCCAGCTCGCGAGCGCAAACAAGCGCCTCGGCCGTCGCTGCAAGGTCACATTCGCTCTGGGCGATAAAGACGCTTCCGGCAGCCGGGGCAATCTCGCTGGCGTCGCCGTCGAGCTCATGGGCCACCAGACGCCTCAGCGCGCAGGCAACGTCCGCGCCCGCAAGCGCATGGTTGGCGCCCGGTGACAGTACGATGCGGTTGTCGCCCTCGCAACGAATGATGGTCGCCGTTCCCGTCTCCACGTCATCGCGATGCACTACAAAGTCACAGTCCACGCCGGCGTCTTGGAGCCCCGCCACGAGCGACGCGCCGAACGCGTCGCGACCGACCGCGCCGATCATGTGCGTGCAAGCGCCCATACGCGCGGCAGCTACGGCCTGATTGGCGCCCTTGCCGCCGGCGTTGGTGATAAACCCGCTGCCGCCGACGGTCTCGCCCGCACGCGGTATGCGCTCGCACGCCACCGAAAGGTCCATGTTCATGCTGCCGAACACCGCAACGATGCCGCGATCTGCCATGGAAACCTCCTCATCTGCGGGCCTTATGCCCACCGCCAGCCGTCGATCGTGCACTCTCGCACCCCCTATAACTTTAGTTCACTTTGATGTGAACGCACCCTTGAGGTTGCGCCAGCAGCAAGCATTCACAGGAGCAGGCAGCTACAATGAAGGCGTGCTGATTATTCTCGTCATTGGATGATGTTTTATGGAACAACTCTCGCAATCGGGCTCGCGCGGTCGACGCCGCACGGGCAACGAGCCGGCGCCGCACGAATGCGTGAAGGGCGAACGGCGTGCCAACGAACCGCGACGCACCGCGAGCCCCCATCGCGCTTCTGTCAACAACGCGGGCCGCGCCAACACTCCCGCCGCGGAGCAGACGCCTTCTCGCCCCAAGTCCCGCTACATCCCCGCCCTCGACGGTCTGCGCACGCTCGCCGTCGTCGCGGTGGTGCTCTATCACCTCAACCTCACGTGGGCTCAGGGCGGCCTGCTCGGCGTTACGATCTTCTTTGTGCTTTCGGGCTATCTGATCACGCGCTTGCTGCTCAACGAAGTCGCTAAGACCGGCCGCATCGACCTTAAGAGCTTCTGGATTCGCCGCATCCGTCGCCTGGTCCCCGCCGTGGTAACGGTAGTGTTCGTGACCTGCGCGCTGTGTACCATCTTTAACCACGTGATGCTCACCAAGATGCGCCCTGACATCCTGCCGTCGCTGCTGTTCTTCAACAACTGGTGGCAGATTGCCCAAAACGTCTCGTACTTCAATGCTCTGGGCGACCCCTCGCCGCTCACGCACTTTTGGTCGCTTGCCATCGAGGAACAGTTCTACCTGATTTGGCCGCCACTGCTGTTTGCCATGGTATCCATGCATGTAAGCAAGCCCCACACGCGCCGCGTGGTTCTGGGCCTTGCCGCGGTATCTGCCCTCGCCATGATGGTGCTTTACAACCCTGCCGCCGACCCCAGCCGCGTGTACTACGGCACCGACACCCGCGTGTTCTCGCTGCTGCTGGGTGCCTGGATGGCCTTTATCCCCGATCGCGACCTGGCGCCGGTGCGTCTCGCACATCGTTTGGGGCTCAATCGCCTGGCTGGCGCCGCCAAGCACGGCAAGAATGCCGAGGGCAAGCCTGGCGAGAAGGCCGACGAATCAGCCGAGACCGCCCCGGCACAGCCGAGCGCCCTCGTGCGCTTTTGGTCCTCGCCCGCATCCATCGATGTGTTGGGCGTCGTGGGTCTGGTTGGCCTTGCCGCCATGGTCGCGCTCACCAACGGCTACACCGCGTTCCAGTATCGCGGCGGCACGCTGTTATGCTCCATCCTCACGCTCATGGTCATCGCGGCCTGTGTGCAGCCCCAGGGAATGGTTGCCCGCGCGCTGTCCGCCGAGCCGCTCGTGTGGGTTGGCAAGCGCTCGTACAGTATCTACCTGTGGCACTATCCGCTGCTGTTGCTCATGAACCCGGTCGCCAACATCAACGATACGCCCTGGTGGCAGTACATTTTGCAGGTGCTGCTGGTGGTCGCCGTAGCCGAGTGTTCCTATCGCTTTATCGAAACGCCATTTAGGAAGGGTGCCTTCGGCCGCACCGTCGCCGAATTCCGCGATGGCACCACCACGCCCGCCAACTGGGCACGCGCGCACGTCCCCGTCTGCGCAGCCTGCGCTGTCGTGTTGGTCGTTGCACTGGGCGGTCTGATCTTTGTGCCCGAGACGTCTGCGCTGAGCGGCAAGGGCGCCGAAGTTCTGAACAAGGAAGCCGAAAACACCGCGCCCACCGACCAGCAAGCGGCCGACGACACCGACAAGGACAACGACGGCTTCCCCGATGGCTCCTACGACCTGTTGATGATCGGCGACTCCGTGTCGCTGCGCGCCGTTGATTCCTTTGACGGCGTGTTCCCGCACAGCCATATCGATGCCGAAAAGGGCCGCCAGTTTGATGCGGGCCGCGCGACATTTGAGGGCTATATCCAGCAGAACCTTGCCGGCAAGATCGTGGTCTTTGCCCTGGGCACCAACGGTTTGGTAACGGACGCCCAGGTTGACGCGATTATGGCCGACGCCGGCGAGCAGCGTATCGTCGTGTTTGTAAACACACGTAGCCCGCAGCCGTGGGTCGGGTCCACGAACCAGGCCATCGCCAACGCCGCCACGCGCTACAAGAATGTACGCGTTATCGACTGGTACGGGCACAGCGCCAACCGCAACGACCTGTTCGACGGCGACGGCACGCACCTGTCGACTACCGGCGTGACCGAGTACCTCAACCTGATCCACGATGCGGTCAAGAAAGACCTGCCCGTGCACCCCGAAGACCACGTCAACGATCCGCAGCCGGCAGCCGTCAAGTCCGCCGCTGACGCACTCGTCAATGCCCTCGCCTACAAGCCGCACAAGCTGGGCATCGACAAGTAACGCGCAGCAAAATCTGCGTACACCCGCAGGGGGCGTCGGCCACGGCCGACGCCCCCTGCGGCAGTTAGGGACACTCCTTTTGCACCAGCACCCGGAAGCACTCCTGGCGCAGCCAATGAAGACCTCTACGGATGAATTCCAAGCCGCTCCGCCCCTCCAGACATCGTTTCCGTGCCTCGCGCCTGCCCCAAACAATCAAAACAAGCCCTTTTCGCCGCAACCTCAAAGGGCTGTGGGCAAAAAAGGGCAAATATGAGTACTGTTACCATTTTAGTAGCAGGCAAAACCACCCAAAATGACGTTCGGGCGACCCCTACAGCCCCCTAAAGCAGCCAACCTGACTGGTTTAAGGCATATTGGAGCCAATTTTAATGAACATACTATAGGTTATGTTCATTATCTTCTTGGATGTAAATGCTATTCACTTAGCAACAGTACTCATATTTGGCATTTTTTGCCCACCGCCATATAACTAACGCCCTATAGCAGACGAAAAACAGGCCGCAGCCCATCGCTGCGGCCTGTTCGGAAGCAAAAGTGGGCGCTACGCGCTGTAGCCCATCGCTTGCAGCACAAACATGACGACCGTCAGCACCGTAATCACGCCGATAGTCGCCCACGTGAGCACGTTCCATACTCGGCCGTTGCGGTTGGCGCCCATAATGTGGCGATCCGCCGCGATAACTACCTGAAATACCAGGACTACGGGCAGCAGCACGCCGTTGATGACCTGCGAGGTCATCATAATCTGGAACAAATCGACGCCAGGCATGAGCACCAACACGGCAGAAATGCCGATGATGGCCGTAATGATGCCGCGGTAAACCGGAGCCTCGTCCCAGCTGCGATCGGCGCCGCGCTCCCAGCCAAAAGCCTCGCAGATGGCACTCGACGTAACGCCCGGCAGCACGCAGGCAGCCAAAAAACTCGCTGCGACCAGGCCCGAGGCAAACAGCACTGTGGACCACTGGCCCGCGATGGGCTCCAGCGCGCGGGCGGCATCGGCGGCATCGCTAATCTGAATACCCGCCGGGAACAGCACCGTACCGGTCGTGATAATAATGAAGCCCGCAATGATATCAGCAGCGATCGAGCCGCTCACGGTATCAATACGCTGCAGCACGATGTCGTCCTCGCCCGCATTCTTATCGACCACGTTGTTCTGAGCCAAGAAGATCATCCACGGTGCGATGGTGGTACCGATTGTTGCGACCACAAGCGACACGTAGCTGGGATCATTCTGAATATTGGGGACGACCAAGTCGACCGCGACCTCGCCCCAGTTGGGGCCGGCCATAAACGCGGCGACGATGTAGGTCACGAACACGCAGCTTACCAGCAGCAAAATCTTCTCGATGCGCTGGAAACTGCCCGACATGGTAAGCATCCACACCAGCAGCGCCACGAGCGGCACCGAGATGCTCGCCGGAACGCCAAACAGAGCAAGGCCACTCGCGATACCCGCGAACTCCGAGATGGTCACCGCCGTATTGGCGATCAATAGCGCCGCCATGGCCAGCACGCTCTTGCGCACGCCAAAGCGCTCGCGAATGAGCGACGCCAGGCCCTTACCCGTGACGCATCCGCAACGCGCCGCGGTCTCCTGGGTCACGATAAGCAGCACGGTCATGACGGGAAGCATCCAGAGCATCTTATAGCCATAGCTGGCGCCCGCGCTGGAATACGTGGCGATGCCGCCGGCGTCATTGCCCGAAAGCGCCGCCAAAAGACCGGGGCCCATGGCGCCAAAGATGGCGGCGATGGTCAGCTTTTGCTTGGTGCTCGGCTTTTGCTTCGTATTTTGCACGCGACCACCTACCCCATGACCGACATGGTGAGCAGCACCGCAGCGATGCAGTACGCCACACACGAGATCATGACGGCGATGACGTTCATGGCGGTACCCGACGTATTGAGGTCGTGCTCATCGCGCCAGAACAGCACCATCAGGTAAATCACGGCGCTCATGTTGCCAACCAGGCAAATGATGGCAGCGATATTAAAGCAGCCGGTAAAGAGCTGCTCCTCAAACATAGTGGCATCGGGGAACGCGGCGGTGCGCACCAGCTGCGCGCACAGGTAGGTCACGAGCGAAAGGATCAGGCCCATACCCGTGCTCTGGAAGAAGAATCCCAGGTACGGTTTGGGCTCGTCGTCGTGACCGTCGTACTCGAGGAAGTAGTTCTTGACGAACGACACCATGCGCGAGGCAGCCAGCAGCACGAGCGGCATGGCGCACATGGGGAACACCACCAGATGCGCAGAGCCCAGCGCCGTCCCCAGCACGGTCGCCATAATGCACGAGGCGATGCCCCACACGACGACCCAGTACTGACGATGCACGAACCAGCTGAGCACGTTCGTCGAGTCGTCCGACGCGCTATCGCCCGAGCCGACACCGGCGATCTGCAGGTCCTCCTGATGCTCCTCGGCGATAACGTCCATGGCGTCGTCGAAGGTCACGATACCCAGGATATGACGGTTCTCATCGCAGACAGGGATGGCAACCAGGTCGTACTTGGTCATCTCGTCCGTCACGTCTTCCTGGTCCTCGTCGGGCGACACGTAGACCAGATCGCGATAGGCGAGCTGGCCCAGCGTGGCGTCGCGGTCGGCCACGATCAGCGTGCGCAGCGAAAGCACGCCCGTCAGCATGCCGCTCGGATCCTCGGTATAGACGTAGTAGACGCTCTCGAAGTCCTCGTCGAGCTTGCGAATCGCCTCGATGGCATCGCCGACCGTCGCCGTGGCGGGCAGCGAGACAAACTCCGAGGTCATGATGCGGCCGGCGGTGTTGTCCTCGTAACCCAGCAGATTACGAATCGCCTTCTCCTCCTTGACGCCCATCAGGCGCAGGAGCTTCTCGGCCTTCTCATAATCGAGCTCGTCGATCAGGTCGGCAGCGTCGTCCGGGTCCATCATGGCCAGCATCGACGATGCGTCCGTGTCGGACAGGCCCTCGAGCATCTCGGTCATAAGCTCGTCGTCATCGAACTCCGAGATGGCCTCGGCGGCCTGGGCAGTATCGAGCTGCGCAAACACCTGCGCACGTAGGCGCGGGTCGAGCTGCTCGATAATGTCGGCGATGTCGGCAGGATGCAGCTCGCCAAGCGTCTTGTGCGACACCGAGAGTTGAATGTTCTTGGTCGAGCGGTCGAGCAGGTCCATGTAGGACCAAGCGATGATGTCCTCACTGAGCGGCTTGCCCAGGTGCTTCATAAAGCCTTCGACGATATGCTCGAGCGCGGGGCTGATGGCGCGTAGCAGACCGCGGGCACCGACCTCGGCGCCCAGCAGACGCAGCTGATTTTCGCCCGACATGGAAAACTTGATGTCGTTTACACGCACGACCTTCATGCCCTGCGTGTCGACGATCTGCTTGTTGAGCACGTCGCGGGCAAGCAAGAGTTCGGTCGGCTGCAGGTACGAAAAACGGATTTCGGTGGCCGACGTCTTAAGGTGTACACCCGTCTCGTCGATACGATCGACCCATTTGCGCCAGCTGATCATAAACGGCGTCTTGCCGGGGCCGCGGAACGCGAGCGACGTCACGTGCGGAAAAACTTCGCCGGTAGCAATGCCAAAATCGTTGACCACGCCGAGCTTTTCGCCGTCGACGTCCAAGACCGGCAATTTGAGCATCTCACTCAGATAATTCAATGGTGCTCCCCATCATTATTCCCCCGGACGCGGCCGCGCGTGCGGCGTCCGGGGGCTTCTGGATATGTATACGCATGCGCGGGCGGCACGCCGCTCGACGCTTACACCCCGTGCATGCGCAAAAAGCACCTGCACGGGGTCATCGACTGTATGGTCGAGGTTTGGATTTCACCTGTAACCTTTCTCTTGACCCTCATTAACCGCAGTAACTATAGCATCAGCATCGCCCTGCGGCATCGAATTTATGCGCTGCACATTGCAGGCATACCAAACGCTGACGCATCCGTGACATAGCCGTTGGGGACGTTCTTAAACGACTACCCAATGACTACTCTGTGGTGTCGTCGTCCTCGGCAAGTTGGGGGAACACGGCGTCCTTGGGCATGGTGACCTTCGTCAGCGAGGTGAGCTTTTTGCTCAGCGACGTGTCCGTCTTGACCAGGTCGCTGAGCGTCACGATCTTGTAGCCGTCGGCAATGAGGCCGTCGATAATCTGCGGCAGCGCCTCGAGCGTCTGCTCGGCGCATTCGTCTCTATCGGTGAGCAGCACGATATTGCCCGGCGTCACCGAATCGAGCACCGTCGAGACCTGCTCGTCGGCACCGTTGAGCAGCCAGTCGCCCGAGTCAATATTCCACGAGACCACGGCGGAGACCAGGTCCATCGCATCAATCCAGTTTTGTTCGTCAAAGGCAGCGTAGGGAGCACGCAGCAGCATCGTCTTCACGCCGGTCGCCGACTTAATCGCATCGGTGCCTTTCGTGATCTGTTCGCGTACCGCCTCACGGTCCTGACCCTTGAGCGAATCGTCGCTGTAGCTGTTGGATCCGATCTCGCACCCGGCGTCGACAATCGCCTTGGCCGTGGCAGGCGAGGCCTCGGCCGCATCGCCCGAAAGGAAGAACGTCGCGGTGACGCCCTTTTCCTTGAGCACCTGCAAGATCTGTTTGGTGGCGCCGCTCGGACCCTCGTCAAACGTCAGTGCCACGTACTTTTTGTTGCCCTTGGGCGCCACGCTGGCGCACGCAACAACGCAATCGGTGGCGGGCACAACCTCGCCGCGGTCTTGCGTCTTGCCTGACTGCTCACCAACCCACACCTCGGATCGGCCCTGGACACCCCATGTCTGCACATACTCGATAGCGCCCGTGCCCTCGACCTTGAGCTTGGGCTCGATAACCGTAGCCTGAACCTCGTGCTTCTCGTAAGTGTTACGGCCATCCTTGACCGTCACCTTCTCGCCGCCCTCGAGTTCGCGGCTATCCCATTTGCCCTGCTTCACGCGCTTGCCGTCGACCTTCACCGACAGCTTTTCGCCCCCATGGCGCTTGAGCACGCTGTCATCGACGGCCAGCAGGTCGCCTGCGTCGTAGGTGTCAGTCAACTCCTGGTCGTCGATGAGATTCTGCAGCGTAGAGCCCACACGCACCGCGGTCTTCTGGCCGTTGAGCTCCACGTCCACACTGCGGTTGACGTAGCCCACGACGGCAGCGATAAACAGCACGAGCGCGCAACCCACGGCGATGAGCGCGTAGGGCAGGCGAGACGAACGACGGGGCGTACGGCTGTTGCCGATGCGCGCACTGCGGTCGCTAAAGCCGCGGCTATGGTTGAGATACATCGCGCCGGGCTTACGGTGACGCTTGCGCTGACCGCTGGGCAGCTGCCCCAGGTCGCGGCGCGCCGTCGGACGCGCACCCGAACGCCCGTTTAAGTTGGATCCGTTTTGGCGCATGTGCCCTCCCCCATAAACACAGCAAGCCGGAGCAACAGGTCTCCGGCTTGCCTCCCATCATTTGGTACGTCGCTATTTTGTAGCTTTTGACGAGCCTCCGCTCGCCTTTTGGTATTCGTCCTTAAAGGCCTTGAACATGCCGCGCGTCTTGCCGAGCTGCTTGCCCAGTGCGCGACTGCCCTTGTCCACGGCAACCGATCCCTTGTCGTCGAGCACCTTGGCGCCCTTTTTGACCTTGTCGCCCACCACGACGCTGGCCTCGGCGGCCTTGGCAGCCGCACCGCCCGAATACCCGAGCGACTTGACCTCGTCCGAGACGACCATCGCGCCGTTCTCGTAGCCGCGCAGCATCGTCGGCGGCACCTGCGTGTCACCAACCAAAACACTCGAAGCAGCACCGGCGGTCACATAGAATGCCTGCACGATGCCCGAGCGCGGCTTGAACTCAACGTCCGAGCAATAGCCCACGACGTCGCCCGATTCCGTGCGCACGTCCATACCGACCCAGATGATGCAATCGTCCAGGTTGATGTCGAGGCGCTTGGCCGCAGCGGTATCGTAGGTGCCCTTGACGTCGTCAACCGCGATGGCGCCCTCGTAGACACCAATGGCGTCGAGCGCTACGAATCGGTCGGGACGCTCGATCATACCCGCGATATCGGACTGGCGGACCATAAAGCCGACCACGCGCGCACCGCCCGGGGTAAAGACCGGAAAGTGAATCTTTCCGAGCTTTTTAGGGCTGCGCGGTGTGCCGTCCTTTTTGGTACGCTTGTCCTCAGTAGGCTTGCGATAGATCTTGGCGCCGACAAAATCCCCGGCGCGCATTATGCCTCGGTCGAGGGCTCCGCAGCCTCGGTATCAGCCTCGACGGCGTTCTCGACCACGACGTCGGCGGCAGGCGTCACGTTGCCGCCCGAAATGGCGTCGTTGAGCTGCTCGCGCAGCTGGTCCATGCGCTCGCGGGCCAGGTCGACCTTGGCGCGCAGGTCGTCGGTCTTGGCGTCGACCATCGGGCCAAAGTCATTCACCGCAGCACGGGCCTCCTCGGCGCTGTGCTCGTAGGTGTCGCGCATATTGTCCCAGGCGTCGTTGGCGATATCGGCAGCCATGGCGCGGGTCTCGGCGCCCGAGCGCGGGGCCAGAGCAACGCCGACAATAGCGCCGGCAGCGGCACCAAAAAGTGCGCCGGAGACAAAGCTGAAAGTCTTACCCATGATCATTCCTCTCCTGCGGGCACGTCGATGCCCACCGTTTGAATGCTGTCCATTATACCCGCAGCGCATCACTTGCCGCTCCGCTCATCTGCGTACGGCAAAGGCGCAGGTATGTGATGGTGATAAACGCGTAGGCCTACTCCTGGGGCATAGCCGGCATGGCCACCGTGGCACCCGGGTCCTCGCCGGCGCCGTCCACGAGCGGCAGACCGCCCTCATGTGCAGGTCCTGCCGGAACCGTCGCCGCACCGCCAAAGACGGCAGCGGAAGCCTCGTGGTTCTCGGCAACCGCGCCCTCGGTATCAATCGCCACCTGGGGCTCGTCGTCAAAGTTAGGGACACCCTGGGGCTCGGTGGAAACAGGCTCGGCGGTCGCATCGGCAACGGGCTCGGCGTCGGCCGGCACATCGCCCTCGTCAGCGCCCTCGTCCTCGGCAGCATCTTCGCCGTTCGCAGCGGCGACGGCCTCGTGAGGATCCTTGCCCTCGGCCTCGGCGCGCATACCCAGCACCAGGTTGCGCAGGCCCGAGACCGTTCCTTCCACGTCGGGGGCAGGCTGGTCGGCGTGCAGGTACGCCCAGTCCATCATAAAGGTGGCCGACGACAGCGCGCCGATGGCCAGCGCGTCGTCGGGGCACGAAAGCTCAACCTCAAAGACGCGCTCGTCGTGCTCGCTTACGCGCGTGCGGCCGCACGAGATGCTACCGGCAAGCCCGGTCTCGTTCATGAGCTCAACCGTCACGTGCTCCAGCAGGTGGCAGAGCTCGGTCTGGCCCATGCAGTCCTGGAACTCGCGACCGGAATCACCCAGGCACAGGTGCTTGGCAATCGCCGGCACCAGGTAATACACGCGCGCCGTGGCCTCGATATCCTCCGAGGTCATGAGCGGCATGCCGGGGTTCACCAGCACATGCGCGCAGATCTTGTCCTCGCTGACGGTGACCTTAAGGATGTTGAACAGGCCTGCCATAACTCTCCCCTACTCTTCCTTGCCCTACTCGTCGCCATCGTGCGGATCCACAGAGCCCGCACCCGACGCCGCCGGCTTCTCTGCCGAAGACTCGGAATCCTTCTTATCGGTTTCGGCCGGAGCGATCACGCGAATGAGCGAGATGCGCTGGCCACGCATCGACTGAACTTTAAACTTGTACCCCGCGACCTCAAACACCTCTCCGATGTCGGGCACCGAGTCGCAAAGCTCCAAAATCCAGCCGGCGATGGTCTCATAATCATCGCTTTCCTCGAGCGGCCAACCAAGCTCAATCGCGTCATCGCACGAAAAACGCCCATCAACGAGCCACTCGCGGCGCGAAAGGCGCGTGAGATACTTGTTGTCGGGGTCGAACTCGTCCTCGATCTCGCCGACGATCTCCTCGACGA
>USHA01000040.1 GCA_900554325.1 uncultured Collinsella sp. | reverse complement strand
GCATATCCTTCACACGGATGGGGTCACAAGTTCGAATCTTGTATCGCCCACCATCTAAAGCACAGGTCAGAGGTGTTAAGCCTCTGACCTTTTTCTTTTTGACACAAAGGGTGACACCAAAACTGACACCAAAATCAAATCGCAGTCGTCTAAGGCGAGATTTTTATTCCACCCTTTTTGCTGACGCCATTGCATGTTTTGTATAAAACGCATGCGTATTTTCATTGAATTCCCCATGTGATCCGCGCGCAAATGTGGAGACAGGGACCACATGCCCAAAGCTCCTTCCAGCGGTTTTCTATCACACGACGGTTTTTCGGCGGAACTCGGCATGCTTTTGTCAGCATTTGGTTTGCTTCCCGTACTTACCCGCATGATGCCCCGGTAGATAATCGGCCATGCCCGCAATCCGCACGGCCTACGGTCGAAACCAGGGGAGGCCACATGGACGAAATCGTCTGCGCAAACACCGCATTCCGCTACTGGCGCTGCCCACTGCAGGTGCATGACCTCTACCCGCGCCTACCCAGCTCCGACGACGGCTGGCGGGCCCTATCCCAAGCCCCTTTCGTAACCGACGTCCTCAAGACCCCGATTACCGCAGTTGCTTCATCAGGTTGTTGTAATCACCACTCGGGATTGCGCTCCACTATTCGCTGGGAAGGGGCATCGGATGCCGGCACAACAATCGACACTCATTTAGGCTTTAGTGTCACCAATCCACTTAACACGTTATTTACTATGACACGCTTTGTCTCCCAAATAGATCTCGTACTAGCTATGTACGAACTTTGCGGTTGGTTTTCTGTTTTCGAGCCGACCCCCGCTGTCGAAATGCAGTTAAAAATCGCGTTAAAGGAGAATCGCAATTCCAGCACGCAGGATCTGTTCGAACTTGGAGAAGGCGAAGACGAGATTCCTTGGAAACGAGTTTATGCCCGCACAACCGTAAAGGTCCCAGCAAATGAAGGCCAAACGAACAATCGCGAGGATGGAAGAGAGGTTACGAAACTCAAAGGTACTTCGCTTTGGATGAGAAAGCCACTCATCGAACTGAGCGACTTGCATCGATTCGCCGAAAAGGTCAAAAGTCAAATGTGGGGAAAGCAGTTTTATGATGCCGCTCAGCAGGTTATCGGCATTGCTGCGTCTCCACTCGAGGTTGCAGGAATCTTGCTTCTAAACCGTCCGCGGCGTCTTGGCGGCGCGGGCTTCACGAACGTTTATGCCAACGACTTCACTCCTCTTTCCATATCGGCGCAAAACATTGC
This sequence comes from uncultured Collinsella sp., assembly GCA_900554325.1. Lineage (GTDB taxonomy): Bacteria > Actinomycetota > Coriobacteriia > Coriobacteriales > Coriobacteriaceae > Collinsella. The sequence continues at coordinate 16,900 of USHA01000040.1, read as the reverse complement.
AGGTCAAAAGGTCTGCTACGGCGATATCGTGATCGTAAATCCGATTCTTATGAAAGGGGCAATTATCGAAATCCAAGGTGAAGTCATTCATGGCTCAGGTGCAATACTTGACCACGATGCGGAACGCATGACTGCGTTGCAGAGCATGGGATTCGATGTATTCCTGGTGACTCACGATATGCTCAACAATTCAAAGCAGCTAGACACCATAGTCAGAAGTGTCTGCGACCGTTTAGGGATTCGCTATAAAGCCAAAACCGAAGCAATGAAGTGCGCCGAGACGAGACTGCGAGCAAATGTTTTGTGCAACTGGTTGGAAATCGGAAATTAGCCAGCGACAAGGCGCTAGAACTACCTAGTTTGCATGTTAGTGAATTAATGTCATTTCAAAACTATGCCGGATTACGGGGCTGGACCCGGACCGGCCGTCCATGCCCTGCATTTCGCTGAATGCGCAAGTCGTCTACCTGCGGTTTTGATTTTACCGATTACGGCATGCTCGGGGGTTCCCGGCCTGGCCCCGTAAACCGGCATGGTTTTGAAATCGCCGGGTCGGCGGGAGCGCGATTGGCCCCGATAATGGGCCCGGCGCCGGCGGGATGGTCGTTGGGCGGATGGCGGCCCGTGGGGTGGAAGCGAAAACCGGCGAGCGGCGGAACCCGAGATGCCCTGGGCGCGCCCCGCGGGCCGGATCCGGCATCGCGGGTCCCTTGCCCTCGAGTCCGTGCCGCGCTCTCGTCCCAGCGGCGCCCGCGCCTCCGGAAAGTTTTTCCAAAATTGTCCTTGCATCGCCGTCCGAGTTCCCGTATAGTACTTCTTCGCACGGGGGCGTAGCTCAGCTGGGAGAGCGCTTGACTGGCAGTCAAGAGGTCAGGGGTTCGATCCCCCTCGTCTCCACCCGAGCATTGAATGAGGCTCCAACGCAAGTTGGGGCCTTTTTTCATATAGGCACACAAGGTCAAAGGCGGCACCATGATCCTCCTGGTCGACAAGATCGAAAAAAGCTTCGGCGCACGCGTCCTCTTTAGCGGCGCGTCCTTCCAGATCAACCCCGGCGAGCGCTTCGCGCTCGTGGGCCCCAACGGCGCCGGCAAAACCACCATGCTCAAGATCATCATGGGCATCGATAGCCCCGACGCCGGCCAGGTCCAGTACGCCAAGGACTGCCAGGTGGGCTATCTAGAGCAAGAAACCAACCTGGAGCAAAAGGACACCACCATCCTCGCCGAGGTCATGGCCGCCGCCAAGGAAATTCGCCGCATGGGCGAGCGCGCCAACGAACTTCAGGCCCAGATCACCGAGCTCTCGGAACAGGGCAAGGACGTCAACGCGCTCCTTAACGAGTACGGCCAGGTCCAGGACCGCTTTGAGCACCTAGGCGGCTACGAGCTCGAGAGCAATGCCCGCAAGATCCTGTCCGGCCTGGGCTTTAAGGTCACCGACTTTGAGCGTCCCTGCTCCGAGTTCTCCGGCGGCTGGCAGATGCGCATCGCGCTCGCCAAGCTCTTCCTGCGCCACCCCGACCTGCTGCTTCTGGACGAGCCCACCAACCACCTGGACCTTGAGAGCGTCCAGTGGCTGCGCGGCTTTATTGCCAACTACGACGGCGCCGTCCTCATCGTCAGCCACGACCGCGCCTTCATGGACGCCTGCGTCGACCACGTGGCCGCGCTCGAAAACCGCCGCGTGACCACCTACACTGGCAACTACAGCAGCTACCTCAAGCAGCGCGAGGACAACCTGGAGCAGATGCGCGCCAAGCGCGCCGCCCAGGAGCGCGACATCGCCCATATGCAGGTCTTCGTCGACAAGTTCCGCTACAAGCCCACCAAGGCCGCCCAGGCCCAGGAGCGCATCCGCAAGATCGAGCAGATCAAAAAGGAACTCGTCATCCTGCCCGAGGGCCACAAACACATCGACTTTAAGTTTCCCGACCCGCCGCGCTCCGGCGATATGGTCGTGGGGCTCGAGGGAGTCTCCAAGTCCTACGGCGACAAACACATCTACAGCGGCATCGACCTCAAGCTGTATCGCGGTGAGCACGTGGCGCTCGTCGGCCCCAACGGCGCCGGCAAGTCCACGCTCATGAAGCTCCTCGCCGGCCTGGAGCCGCCCACCACCGGCACCCGCGACCTGGGCACCAACGTTGGCGTGGCCTACTACGCCCAGCATGCGCTCGAGGGCATGACCGAGTCCAACACCGTCCTGCAAGAGATCGACACCGTCACGCCCAAATGGACCGTGCCGCAGCAGCGCAGCCTGCTGGGCGCCTTCCTGTTTAGCGACAACGATTCCATCGAAAAGCAGGTCCGCGTCCTTTCCGGCGGCGAAAAGGCGCGTCTGGCGCTCGCCAAGATGCTCGTGGCGCCTGAGGCGCTCCTGTGCCTGGACGAGCCCACCAACCACCTGGATATCGACTCGGTGGACATGCTCGAGAACGCCCTGCAAAACTTCCCCGGAACCATCGTGTTGATCAGCCACGACGAGCACCTGGTGCGCGCCGTTGCCAACCGCGTGATCGACATCCGCGACGGCAAGGTTACGGTCTACGACGGCGACTACGACTACTACCTCTACAAGCGCGAGGACCTCGCAGCGCGCGCCGCCGAGGCAGCAGGGGAGACCGTGCCGGCTGCGGCCAAGGTAACCGCCGCAGCCCAGCCCAGCGCCACCTCTGCCGCGCCCAAGCCGGCCGAGGGCAAAAAGACCAAGGAGCAAAAACGCGCCGAGGCCCAGGCTCGCGCCGCCCTTAACAAAAAGCTCAAGGGCGTGCGCAACCAGCTCAAGAAGATCGAGGCTGAGCTGGAAAAAAAGCGCGCCCGCTATGACGAGCTTATGGAATTGATGGCGAGCGAAGATCTTTATGCCGATCAGGACAAGTTCAACGCCGCGCTGGGGGAATATAACGGCCTTAAGCAAGAGCTTCCCAAGCTCGAGGATGAATGGCTGGAACTTTCCACCCAGATCGAAGAGGAGACCGCGCGTGAACTCTCGTAAGGCCGCCGCCGTGGCGATGAGCGTTATCGCCATCGCCTGCCGCATCTGCGGCATCTTTATGAGCGCGATGACCGTACTGCTGTGCTTTAGCGGCCTGACCGCCAAGCTGCAGATCGTGGGCTTTGTCGTTGAGCTTTCGCGCGCGCTGCCGAGTGCCATCGCCGGCTACGGCGTCATCACCTCGCCCTTTGGCGGCGTCTTCCGCCTGGATTACGCCATCGTCGCTGTGATCCTGTTTGTAATTGACTACCTGCTCACGCGCGCCTCGCGCCGCGTCCGCTAGGAGAGTGCCATGTCCAGCAGCTACCTCATGAACCTGCTCGCCAGCGCCGTCGCCGTCATCGTCGGCATCGTTATCCACGAAAGTGCACACGCCGCCGCGGCCTGGGCACTCGGCGATAAGACAGCCCGTTCGCGCGGTCGCGTGTCGCTCAACCCGCTCAACCATATCGACCCGTTTGGCACCATCATCCTGCCGCTGCTGATGCTCGCCGCCGGCGGTCCGGTGTTCGCCTTTGCCAAACCCGTGCCCGTCTACCTCAACAACCTCAAGCACCCCAAGCGCGATGAGATCCTGGTGAGCGCAGCCGGCCCCGCATCGAACATCGCCCTCGCGTGCCTCGCTGCCGCTCTCATGCAAGTAACGTACGGCAACCTATACACCAGCATGTCCTTTGCCGTTGCATCACAGATCATGAACTTCGGCGCCACGTTTATCGTGGTCAACCTGTCACTCGCGTTCTTCAACCTCATCCCGATCCCGCCGCTCGACGGCTCGTCGATCATTGTGCCGTTCCTTAAAGGCAAGGCTCTTAACAACTATTATCGTCTGCAGCAATACGCTATGCCCATCCTCATCCTAGTGCTGTACCTGCTGCCCATGTGGACCGGCATCGACGTGATCGGCCGCTATTTCGACGTTACCGTGTATCCGCTCGCTGAGCAGCTGCTCAACTTCGCAATCGCCGGCATCTAAGGTAAACTTACAGGTCGACCGTGCATAACGGTCGTAACATGCACCCAAACCGCGCCGCGAAGGCGCCGTCAAAGGAGGTCGAAGATGTCGTATCGCGTGTCGACGCAGGTCTACAGCGGACCGTTCGACCTGCTGCTGCAGCTGGTTACCCGCCAAAAAGTTGATATCGGCGCCATCTCGATCAGCGAGGTGGCCGAGCAATACCTTGCCGAGGCCGAGCGCATCGAGGCGCTGGACCTAGACGTGGCGAGCGACTTTTTGCTGGTCGCGGCAACCCTTTTGGACATCAAAGCAGCCTCGCTGGTGCCTCAGGAGGCACCGCGCAAAGCCGATGACGATGATGGCGAGTTCGACGAAGACCTCGAGGAGCTCAGCGCGCTCGACGGCGACGCCCTGCGCGAGGTCCTGATCCAGCGCCTGATTGCATACAAGCAGTTTAAAGGCGCGGCTGCGGCCCTCGGTGCCCGCATGCAGGCCGAAAGCCGCATGCACCCGCGTGTGGCCGGCCCTGACCCCGAGTTCTTGGGCCTTATGCCCGACTATCTGGCCGGCATTACCCTGCGCGGTCTCGCCGTCATCTGCGCCGACCTGGACGGCAAGCGACAGACCTTCCTGCTGGAGGCCGAGCACGTGGCGCCGCATCGCGTGCCGCTCGACCTGACCGTGGCCTCGGTCGACCGCTTTACCATGGCGCACCAAACCTGCACCTTCCGCGAGCTGTTGGACGGCGACGCCACCACCGAGCAGCTCGTCGTCACCTTCCTAGCTATGCTCGAGCTCGCCAAGCGCGGCTCGCTCACGCTAAGCCAGGACGAGATCTTCGGAACCATTCAAATCAACCGAGTCGAGGGAGCCGAGGCATACGTGCCCGGCGAGGGCCCCGAGCTCACCGAATAGGAGCCGCAACCATGTCAACCCTTTCCACGCTGGAGGCAAACAGCTTCAAAGGCGCCCTCGAGGCGCTGCTGCTGGTGTCGAGCGACCCGGTGAGTGCGCCCGCGCTGGCCGGCGCACTGGATATCGCCCCCGGCGAGTGCGCGTCGCTGCTCGCCGAGCTCAAGGTTGAGTACGAGGAGGCCAACCGCGGCTTTCAGCTGCGCGAGGTCGCCGGCGGCTGGCGCCTGTTCACGCACCCCGCTTACCACGACGTGGTCGAGGCCTATGTGTTGAGCTGGGATACGCAAAAGCTGTCCCAGGCGGCGCTCGAAACACTGGCCGTCATCGCCTACCACCAGCCTGTGACGCGCGAGGTGGTCAAGGGCATCCGCGGCGTCAATTCCGACGGCGTCATCGCGTCGCTCGTGGACAAGGGTCTGGTGCGCGAGCTGGGCCGCGACCCCCAGCGCGGTCAAGCCATCATCTACGGCACGACCAACGCCTTCTTGGAAAAGTTCGGCCTGCGCTCCACCCGCGACCTGCCCGACCTGGAGCAGTTTGCCCCCGACGAGCAGTCGCGCCAGTTTATCCGCGAGCGTCTGAGCGGCCGCAGCATTCAGTCCACGCTCGAGGAGCAGGCCGAGGACCTGGACGAAGAGCGCGAACTGCTCGATACCGATGTTGAAGATGTTGAGGCAGTCGAGGACTTGGAGACCCTGGTCGTCGACGAGACCTCGGAGGATTTGCATGACGAGGACTAACGAAGTAGGGGAGACGAGCGCCATGGGCAACGCAGTACCCGCCACCGACGCCCAGCCCGTCTATCCGCACACTATGCGCCTGCAGCGCTTTTTGGCGCGCGCGGGCGTGGCGAGCCGCCGCGGCTCGGAGGACCTGATGACCGCCGGCCGCGTGACCGTCAACGGCCAGGTCGCGACCGAACTGGGCACCAAGGTCGATGTCGACCGCGATCACATCGAGGTCGACGGCATGCCCGTCAAGCTCAACCAGGGCGCCGTGTACCTGATGCTTTACAAGCCGACCGGCTACCTCACCACCATGAGCGACCCGCAGGAGCGCCCTTGCGTGGCCGACCTGGTCCCCCGCGACCGCTTTCCGGGACTCTTCCCGGTGGGTCGCCTGGACCGCGACACCACGGGCCTTTTGCTCTTCACCACCGACGGCGACCTGTCTCAGGACCTGCTGCACCCCAGCAAGCATGTCTATAAGACCTACCAGGCTCTCGTTGACGGACAGCTGTCCGACCGCGATCTCACGCCGCTCCGCCGCGGCATCGAGCTCGACGACGGTCTGTGCCAGCCGGCTATCTGCCGCGTCATCACCGCACGCGAGGCCGAGGCCGTAGCTCCGCAGGGCGTCAAGCCCGGCACCACCGCCGTGGAGGTCATCATCCGCGAGGGTCGCAAGAATCAGGTTAAGCGCATGCTCGGCAAGATTCACCATCCGGTAATCCGTCTGCATCGCTGCAACTTTGCCGGCCTTGAGCTCGAGGGCGTGGCCAAGGGTTCGTGGCGCGAGCTCACCGACCGCGAAGTGCAGATCCTCAAAAGCGGCGGCATCCCGCCCAAGCAGGCGAGCGCCAAGCGCAACGGCGACAAGCCCCAAGACACCCCCGCCAGCCGCACGCGTCACCACGGCAGCCACGGCTCCGCACCCAAGCGCAACACCTACCGCGAGCGCTACACGGGCTAGGCAACCCGCCGCGCCCCAACGCCCGCGAACCATACCAGCACGTCAACCATTGAAAGGAAGCATTGCATGATCGTAGCCATCGACGGCCCCGCTGGTTCCGGCAAGTCCACTATCGCCAAGGAGATCGCCCGTCAGCTTGGCTTTAACAAGCTCGACACGGGTGCCATGTATCGCGCCGTCACCTTCGCCGCGCTCGACCGCGGCATCGACCTGGACGACGAGGCAGCCATCGATGCCCTCGCCGAGCAGATCGAAATCCGCTTTACCAACGGTACCGGCGAGGACACGCGCCTGACCATTGACGGCCAGGACGCTTCGGCCGCCATTCGTACTCCGCAGGTTGACGCCAACGTTTCCAAGGTCTCGGCCTACCCGGGCGTGCGCGCCGCCATGCTCATCCACCAGCGCCGTGCCGCCGGGGACCGCGATATCGTGGCCGAGGGTCGCGACATCGGAACCGTCGTGTTCCCTAACGCGCAGGTCAAGGTCTTCCTGACGGCCGACCCGCGCGAGCGCGCCCGCCGCCGCGTGCTTCAGCGTCACCAAAACGATGCCCAGCCGCTCACGTCCGAGCAGCTCGAGGCCGAGGTCGACGAGACCCTCGACGCCCTTAAGCAGCGCGACAAGCTCGACAGCAGCCGCGAGGTCGCCCCGCTCGTGCCCGCCGAGGACGCCGTGCACGTCGACTCCACCGCCCACACCATCGATGAGGTCGTTCGTATCATCGAGGACCTCATCAACCAAAGGAGGTAGCCCATGCGCCTGTTTAAGCAGACGCCCGAGGACTATTACAACGCCCCCTACGCCGAGTTCCCGGCGCTCATTCGCGGCACCGTCGTAGTAGTTATGGCCATCCTTTGGGCCTTCTCCAAGCTCATGTGGCGTTGGAAGGTCGAGGATGCCGATCTGCTGTTTGAGCGCCAGGACGGCCGCGGAAGCGTGGTCATCTGCAACCACACCTCGATGGCCGAGCTCTTGGCCGTGGAGACGGCGCTGTTCTTTGGGGGGCGCCGCATTCGTCCCATCTTTAAGTCCGAATTCGCCAAGAACAAGATTGTGCGCTGGGCCTTTAGCCGCGTTGGCGGCATCCCCGTGGAGCGTGGTACTGCCGATATGAAGTGCCTGCGCGCCGCTCAGCATGCGCTGCAGCGCGGCGAGGACGTCCTGATCTTCCCCGAGGGCACGCGCATCCGCTCGCGCGAGATCAAGCCCGAGGTCCACGGCGGCTTTGCGCTCATCGCCCAGATGGGCAAGGCACCTGTGAACCCGCTCGCCATCTGCGGCTGGTCCGACATTACGCCCGCGGGCAAAAAGTTCATGCGTCCCAAGAAGTGCTGGATCCGTGCTGGCAAGGCCATCTCGCTTTCCGACGCACCGGCTGGGCTTAAGCGCACGGAACGCCTGGAATGGTTTGAGTCCGAGGCCATGAACCGCGTCTACGCTATGCGAGACGAGCTGTGCGCCGAACATCCGGGCAGGTTCTAGCCATGAGCGAGAACGTGACGAACGCCGCCGCGACTGCGTCCGACCAGGCAACCGCGCCTACCATCGAGATCGCCGCCCACGCCGGTACTTGCTACGGCGTACAGCGTGCGCTCGATATGGCGCTAGCCGCCGCGCCGCAGGCAGGGGAGTGCACTCAGGTCCATACCTTGGGTCCGCTCATCCATAACCCCATCGTGGTGCGCGAGCTTGCTGAGGCAGGCGTTGGCCTGGCCGAGAACCTGGACGACGCCGCATCGGGCACCGTAATCATTCGCGCCCACGGCGTGGTGCCGCAGGTGATCGATGCCGCTCGCGAGCGTGGCCTTAACGTCGTCGACGCCACCTGCCCTTACGTGAAGAAGGTCCATATGGCAGCCGAGCGCCTGGTGCGCGAGGGCTACCGCGTGGTGGTCGTAGGCGAGCCAGGTCACCCCGAGGTGGAGGGCATCCTGGGCCACGCCGGCACTGATGCGCAGGTTGTGAGTTGTGCCGCCGACGCCAGCGCCTTGTCGTTCAAGGGCAAGGTAGGCCTCGTCGTGCAGACCACCCAGACCGCGCAGAACCTCGCCGAGATCGTGGCTGCCATCACCCCGCGCGTGCAGGAGCTGCGCGTGATCAACACCATCTGCGCCGCCACGAGCGCGCGCCAGCAGGCAGCCGCGTCACTTGCCAACCGCTGTGATTGCATGGTCATCGTGGGCGGAAAGAACTCGGGCAACACCCGCCGCTTAGCACAGATCTGCACTGACGTCTGCGAGCACACGCATCACATTGAGGAAGCTTCCGAGCTCCAGGCCGCGTGGTTTACCGACGCTCACCACATCGGTATCACCGCCGGAGCCTCCACCCCGCAAGAACACATCGAGCGCGCCGTCGCGCGCATCAAGGAGCTTTGCCGCTAATCATGGACCAGACCGTACCCGCATACGCCGCCGAGGTGGCCGATTACGGGCGCAGCCGCGACCCCGAGCCGGGTGAGGGCGCGCTCGTTAAGAACGTGCGTCCCGAGTCGCCCGCATGGGATGTGGGTATCGAGCCGGGCATGCGCGTGCTTACGGTCAACGGCGAGCAGCTGACTGATATGATCGTGTGGCTCTGGGAGGCCGACGACGACACCGTCGACCTCGAGGTATTCGACCCGCGCGACAACAGCGTCACCTCCGTCGAGCTCGACCGCTTCCCGGGCGAGGACTGGGGCCTTGAGTTCGATGGCCCCATCTTCGACGGCATGCGTACCTGTGTGAACGCCTGCGTGTTCTGCTTTATGACGATGCTGCCCAAGGGCGGTCGCTCCACGCTCTACATCCGCGACGACGACTACCGCCTGAGCTTTTTGCAGGGTAACTTTGTCACGCTCACGAACCTCACCGACGAAGATGTTCAAAACGTCATCGCCCACAACATGAGCCCCATGAACGTGTCGGTCCACGCCGTGAGCCCCGATGTCCGCCGACGCATGATGGGCCGCAACGCCCAGCGCGGCATGGATGTGCTCGAGGCCATCATGGCCGCCGGCATCGAGATTCACGCGCAGATCGTGTTGTGCCCCGGCATGAACGACGGCGAGGAGCTGGAAAAGACCCTGCGCTTTTGCGAGGAGCACGAGCAAATCACCAGCCTGGGCATTGTGCCGCTCGGTTTTACCAAGCATCAGAACCGTTTTAGCTGGTCCTACAGCGACAAGCCCGAGCTAGCGCGCGAGACCATTGCCATGATCCGTCCCTACCAGGATCGTGCCTACGAACGCTTTGGCCGCCACACCTTCCAGATGAGCGACGAGTTCTATCTGGACGCTGGCATCGATCCTCCCGAGGCGGACTTTTACGACGGGTACCCGCAGTACTACGACGGCATTGGCATGATCCGCTCGTATCTGGACGAGACCGACGACGTGCTGGCTACCGACGCCGATCGTCTGGCCCGCGTCCGCACTGGCATCGCCGCCCGCAACCAGCACCTGCTGTGCCTCTCGGGCGCCAGCGCTCGCGACACCGTGGCGCGCTTTGTGGAGTCGCCGCATGGTCTCGCCGGCACCGTCACAGCCATCAAGAACCGCTACTTTGGCGGCAACGTGGACGTGACCGGCCTCATCGTCGCGTGTGACATTCTGGAGCAGCTGCCCCAAGATCTGTCGGGGGTTATGCTCTTTGTGCCTAAGCTCATGTTCAACGCTGACGGCATGACGCTTGACGAGTATCATCGTGACGATTTACTCGCAAGCCTTACCAGTCGCGGCGCCGAGGTTCATGTGGTGTCGACCATGCCGCATGAGCTGCTCGATACCCTGGAGCACATCCTTGGCATTGTGCCTGCCGACTCTAACACTTCCACTGACCCTACCCATTAAAGGAGAGCAGATGAAACCTATCGTCGCCGTCGTCGGACGCCCCAACGTGGGCAAGTCCACGCTCGTTAACCGCCTGGCCCAGACCTCGGACGCCATCGTCCACGAGTCACGCGGTGTCACGCGCGACCGCTCGTATCACACGGCCGATTGGAACGGCCGCGAGTTCACCATCGTCGACACGGGCGGCATCGAGCCGCTCAAGAGCGATGACGTCTTTGCCACGTCCATCCGCGACCAGGCGCTCGCCGCCGCCGAGGAAGCCGCCGTCATCCTGTTTGTGGTCGACGGCCGCACCGGCGTCACCGAGGAGGACGAGTCGGTCGCCCGCATGCTCAAGCGCTGCGACAAGCCGGTCTTTCTGCTGGTAAACAAGCTCGACAACCCCGATCGCGAGAACGACAGCATCTGGGAGTTCTATTCGCTCGGCATCGGTGAGCCCACGCCGCTCTCGGCCCTGCACGGTCATGGCACGGGCGACCTGCTCGACGACATCGTGGCCCTGCTTCCCGAGGAAGAGGACGAGGTCGCCGATGAGTTCCCCGACGCGCTGAACGTCGCCATCATCGGCCGCCCCAACGCCGGTAAGTCCTCGCTGTTCAACCGCATCCTGGGCGCCGACCGCTCCATCGTGTCCAACATTGCCGGAACCACGCGCGACGCCATCGACACGGTCGTCGAGCGCAACGGCAAGCACTACCGCATGGTCGACACTGCGGGCATCCGTAAGAAGAGCACCGTGTACGAGAACATCGAGTACTACTCGATGTTCCGCGGCCTGCGCGCCATCGACCGCGCCGACGTGGCGCTGCTCGTCGTTGACGCCTCCGTGGGCGTTACCGAGCAGGACCAGAAGGTCATGGGCCTTGCCATCGAGCGCGGTTGCGCCATCGTGGTGCTGCTCAACAAGTGGGACCTGCTCGACGACGACCGTAAGCGCGAGGCCTGCATGGAGACCATCGACCGCCGTCTGGGCGTCATGGCTCCCTGGGCCCAGTACCTGCGCATCTCTGCCCTCACTGGCCGCAGCGTCGAGAAGATCTGGGCAATGGTAGACGCTGCCGAGAAGACGCGCTCGCAGAAGATCAGCACCTCACGCCTCAACACGTTCCTCACCGACCTGCGCGAGTTCGGTCATACCGTGGTGGACGGCAAGCGCCGCCTGCGTATGCACTACGTGACCCAGACGGGCGTCAACCCGCCGACGTTCACGTTCTTCGTCAACCACAGCGACCTGGTCAACGACACCTACCAGCGCTACGTAGAGAACCGCATGCGCTCGACCTTCGACTTTGCCGGCACGCCCATTCGACTCTTCTTTAGGAAGAAGGAGCAAAAGGATGCATAATCCGATTCTTCTGACCGCCATCTGCGCCGTGGTCTCGTTCTTTATCGGGGCGATTCCGTTTGGTCTGATCCTGGGCCGCGTGTTCAACCACACGGACATTCGTAAGGCGGGCTCCGGCAACATCGGCACCACCAACGCCCTGCGCGTGGCCGGCCCCAAAGTGGCCGCGCTCACGCTGCTGCTAGACTGCCTTAAGGGCGCCATCTGCGTCCTTATCGCGCGTCCGCTCATTGCCGACTTGGGCTATGGCTTCCCCGTGAGCATTATGGCCCCCGGTGCCGCCGGCGACTGGATGCTCGGCGTCATCTGCCTGGCAGCCGTGTGGGGCCATATCTTCTCGCCCTACCTCAACTTCCATGGCGGCAAGGGCATCGCAGTTGGTCTGGGCGTCATCCTCGCCTGGTACTGGCCCATCGGACTTTCGCTGCTGGGCATGTTTATCGTGGCCGTCGCCATCACCAAGTTTGTGTCGGTGGGCTCGCTTGCCGCGGCCATCGGTCTTCCCATCGCTGCCTGCGCGGTCTTTCCGTACAGCAGCCTCGGACTTAAGTTTTGCATGGCGCTGATCGGCATTACTGTGGTGTGGGCCCATCGTACGAACATCAAAAAGCTCATGACAGGTAAGGAGTCCAAGCTCTCGTTTACCAAGCGCGTCACCGAGCCCGACGATAAGTAGGAGAGAGTCATGAATGTTGCGCTGATTGGCTCTGGCTCGTGGGGAACCGCCGTCGCCGGCCTTGCCGCCGCGCGAGCCGTGCGCGTGACCATGTGGGCCCATAGCGAGCAGACGGCCGCCGGCATTAACGGTGAGCACCGCAACCCCCGCTACCTTGTGGGCTACGAGCTGCCGAACAACGTGGTAGCAACGACCGAACTCGCCCAGGCGCTCGACGGTGCCGATGCGATCATCTTTGCCGTGCCCTCCACGCACTTGCGCGACGTGTGCCATCGGGCAGCGCCCTTTATCGCCGCCGATACCCCGGTGCTCTGCCTCACCAAGGGTATTGAGCCCGAGTCTGGCCTGCTCATGAGCGAGGTCATCGCCAATGAGATCGGCAACGAAGCGCGCATGGCGGCGCTCTCCGGCCCCAACCATGCCGAGGAGATCTGCCGCGGCGGACTTTCTGCCGCCGTCATCGCCAGCAAAGACGCGCAGGTAGGGGAGACCTTTAAGGACCTGCTCCTGTCCACGGCCTTCCGCATCTACCTGTCGCAGGACATGACCGGCGTCGAGGTATGCGGCGCCATGAAAAACGTCATCGCCATCGTGTGTGGCATCTCCGCCGGTACCGGTGCGGGCGACAATACGCTCGCCCTTATCATGACGCGCGGCTTGGCCGAGATCAGTCGACTGGTGCACGCCCGTGGCGGGCAGGCCATAACGTGCATGGGACTTGCCGGCATGGGCGACCTCATCGCCACCTGCACCTCGGAGCATTCGCGCAACCGCACCTTTGGCTTCGAGTTTGCCCACGGCGTGTCACTAGACGAGTACCAGGCACGCACGCACATGGTGGTCGAGGGCGCCGTCGCGGCACGCAGCGTCAGCGAACTCGCCCGTTCACTGGGCGTAGACATTCCGCTCACCTTTGCCGTGGAGCAAACGCTCTACAACGGTGTTACTTTGGATAGGGCGCTCGAGATTCTTACCGACCGCGTCCCCTCTCAAGAGTTCTACGGACTCACCGACTAGCGCAGAAAGGCTACTACCATGGGTTCCATTAAAATCGCTCCGTCTGTCCTTTCGGCCGATATGGCCAACCTCAAGGGCGAGCTCGACAAGATCGCCGGCGCTGACTACGTGCACTTTGACGTTATGGATGGCCACTTTACCGGCAACCTCACCTTTGGCATTGACATCCTCAAGGCTGTCAAGCGCTCCACCGACGTGCCGGTCGACGCTCACCTCATGGTTTCTAACCCCGACGAGACGGTCGATTGGTACGCCGATGCCGGTGCCGATATGATCACTGTGCACTACGAGGCTTCCACGCACCTGCACCGTACGCTCACGCACCTGCAGCAGCGCGGCGTCAAGGCCGGCGTGGTGCTCAACCCCGCAACGCCCGTCAGCGTGCTCGAGAGCATCATCGACATTGTTGACATGGTGCTGCTCATGAGCGTGAACCCCGGCTTTGGCGGCCAGAGCTTTATCCCCGGCACCATCGCCAAACTGCACGAGCTCAAGGCCATGTGTGAGCGCCACGGCGTGTCGCCCATGATCGAGGTCGACGGCGGCATCTCTTCCAAAAACATCGCCGAGGTCGTTAAGGCCGGTGCCGATGTTCTGGTGGCCGGCTCCGCCGTATTTAAGTCCGAAGATCCCGCTGCCGAGGTTGCGCTGCTGCAGAAGCTGGGCAACGAGGCCGCACAGGAGGCATAAACCCTTATGACCGCAGGTCAAAACCGCATACCCGTGAATCTTGACTATGCCGCCTCGACGCCCATGCGCGCCGAGGCGCTCCTTGCGCAGCGCGAGTACGACGACAGCGAGCTTGCCGGCGTCAACCCCAACTCGCTGCACTCGCTCGGCCGCAAGGCTGCCGCGCGTCTGGAGGTTGCACGTCGCGAGATCGCTCGCAGCTTTGGCGCGCGCGTTCGCCCGTCCGAGATCATCCTTACCAACGGCGGCACCGAGGCCAACCAGCTGGCGCTGCTCGGTCTTGCCGAGGGTGCTCGTCAGTGCGATCGCAAGCGCGATCGTGTAATCGTTTCGGCCATCGAGCACGATTCGATTCTGGACAACCTGCCGCTGCTGCGTGCCGCCGGCTTTACCGTCGACTTGGTGCAGCCCTGCCGCATGGGCTACATTGAGCCTGCCACGCTTGTCGAACTGCTCGGCAACGACGTGGCGCTCGTGAGCATCATGGTCGCCAATAACGAGACCGGTGTGGTGCAGCCCATCCACGAGCTTGCCGCGGCCGCACATGCTGCCGGCGCCCTGTTTCATACCGATGCCATCCAAGGGTACTTGCATATTCCGCTCGATGTCACCGAGCTGGGCGTCGATGCTATGACCGTTGCCGCGCACAAGATCGGTGGCCCCGTGGCATCCGGCGCGCTCTACCTTAAGAGCCGCACGCCGCTGCGCCCGCGTATCTTTGGCGGCGGACAGGAGGCCGGTCGTCGTGCCGGCACGCAGGATCTGCGCACACAGCTGGCCTTTGCCGCTGCCGCCCGAACGCTGGCGCCCCATGTAGCCCAGGAGCGTGCGACGCTGCAGGCCTTATCCGACAAGCTCTACGCCACGCTTACGGCCCATCCGCGCATTCACGCCACCATGGGCGACTACGCGCAAGCCGACCGTCTGCCCGGCATGGTATCGATCTACATTGACGGCATGGACTCCGAGGAGCTCATCATCAAGCTCGACGCCGCCGGCTTTGAGGTATCGGCCGGTTCTGCCTGCTCGAGCGGCAGCATGGATCCGAGCCATGTGCTCAGCGCCATGGGTATTGGCCGCGAACAGGCCCTGGGTGCACTGCGTATCTCCTTCGATGACCGCGTGAATCCAGACGATCTGGACGACTTTGCCCAGACGCTGCTCTCGATCGTAGGCGCCGCATGATCGTCGCCGAGCTCGAGCGTGCACTGCTGGCACGCTATCCCAAGACTGATGCCGAGAGTTGGGACCATGTAGGACTCTCCGTCGGCGACCCTGCCGCGCAGATTACCGGTGTTGCCTGCGCACTCGATGCGACCGAAGCCAATGTGCACCGTGCTCTCGAGGCCGGTGCCAACGTGCTGCTGACGCATCATCCCATATACATCAAGGCGCCCGAGGCATTTTGTCCGGCGGATGCTGCACGCCCCCAATGCAGTGCGGCGCTCTACGAGGCAGCGCGTTGCGGCGTGAGCATTATTTCGCTCCATACCAATCTGGACCGCTCGCACGAGGCTCGTGCCTACCTAAGTGAGCTGCTGGGCGCCGCGCCCGTGAGCTCGCTGGAGCACGTGGACGGCCCTGAGGCCACCGGCCTGGGAGCGCTTGCAACGCTCAACGACCCGTGCACGCTGCGCGATCTTGCCACCCGTGCTGCCACGGCCTTCGGCAGCGACCCGCGCGTGTGGGGCGAAGCCGAGCACGCATGCCGAACCGTCGCTATTTTGGGCGGCTCCCTGGGCGACTTTGGAGAGCTTGCCATCGCCGCGGGCGCGGACGTTGTCGTGACGGGCGAGGCGGGCTACCACGTGGCGCAAGACCTTGCCTTACGCGGGCTGCCGGCGATCCTGCTCGGCCACGACCGCTCCGAGGAGCCGTTCGTTGATATATTGATGAACTCTGCAGTTGATGCCGGGGTCGACCCCCGTCATGCGATTAAAATACTGAACCCTTGCCAATGGCGGACTGTGACAAAAGGAGAGAACTTATGAGCGCCGGCGCTACGCTACTCAAGCTGCAACAGATCGATTTGGAGCTCGCCCGCAACAAGAGCGAACTTGCCAATATGCCGGAGCTTAAGGAGCTCGCTTCCAAGCGCAAGACCTATGTGAAGCTCAAGTCCGAGATGACCAAGCTCTACGCCCAGCGCAAGGATCTGGACATTGAGCTCGACGATCTCAACACCACCGAGATTCAGACCAACAACGCCATCGAGGCTGCCAAGAAGCGCCACGTCGACGGCTCCGACTACCGCGAGGTTCAGGACCTGGAGAATGAACTCGCCACCCTGGCCAAGCGTCTGGACAAGATCGAGCACACCCGCAAGGACGTCGTCGTCGCCCATAAGGAGGCGCTCGACCGCGAGACTCGCGCGCAGGCCATCATCGCCAAGTTCGAGGAGGGTGTGAAGGCCGATACCAAGGCTGCCCGCGCCAAGGCTACCGATCTGCAGGCTCAGATCGATGCCGCCACCAAGGAACGCACCGCGCTTGCCGCCACGCTGCCGACCGACGTGCTCACCGACTACGAACGCCTGCTCAAGCAGTTCCGCGGCCTGGCCGTCGAGACCATCCAGGGCAACATCCCCACGGTCTGCCACACCGCGCTGCAGGCATCGTCCATGAGCGACCTCAACCACGACGGTAGCGAGATTACGCACTGCCCGTACTGCCACCGCCTCCTGGTACTCCCGAGCAAGGAAGCGTAGCGATGACGGCGGCATCCAACAATTCAATGCAACTTGAGGGAAAAACGATCCTGCTGGGTATTACCGGCGGG
>USHA01000039.1 GCA_900554325.1 uncultured Collinsella sp. | reverse complement strand
CCAGGCCCGATTTTGCCTCTTGACAATGTCCTGCTCATATTAAAAGGAACGTCCCCAAGTGCCAAGGGTGTCCCCAACGACTAGTTGAATGGGGTCGGGATTGGAGCTGGGGAGGGAGCGGATTTCTAGCTCTATGCCGAGTTCTTGCAGCTCTTTGAAGGCGGCGACGTCTGTGTCGTCTACGGCAACTGTGGGCGTCGCGGGACGCTTGCCCTCCCCTGCTTGCATGTGACCGATACTGATCTTGGTAATGGGCACACCGCCCTTGACCAGCGCGAGCGCATCCGCGGGCGACGCCACCATGATGAGAATCCATTGGCGCGGCGTTGCGGCATGAATGATGTCGATGGTCCTTTGCACCGAGAAAAACCGCGTCCACACGCCCTCGGGCGCCGCGACCCTCATAGGCGCCCACTTGCGCGAATCCGCCGCAATCTCGTCGTTGACGATTAGGACGAGGTTGGAACCCATAGCCTCGTTCCACAGCTCGACGTCTTGCCCGTAAATAAACCGGTCATCGATACGCGTGAGAAGGATCTTGGGTTGAGCCATGGCAGTCCCATTCTGTTTGAGACTCGTAAGAGCAAGACATCGCGTCTCCAATATTAGTGCATTTAAAGTGAGAAAAGCCGTCAGAACACTTGCGCGGATGTGCGATGTCCCGTATCATAGACAGCCGTTGACGCCTCAGTTGCGTCACCACATGGCCGCCAGCGTAGCTCAGTTGGTAGAGCACCGCTCTCGTAAAGCGGGGGTCACCGGTTCGAGCCCGGTCGCTGGCTCCATTGCACAAGATAGCCGCCTTCGGGCGGCTTTTTTGTTGCCGATTTTGAGTGCGCGTGCGCCAATCCACGTATCGTAACGGCCTCAACTCCCCTACTCAAAAACAGAAAGCCCCGCCAACCGCAATCCCCAAGGGAACCGCGATTAACGGGGCTCAAGCGCGCTCCTCAATGGAATCACGCCAGCATACGAACAGCTCAGCCGAGCAGCGCGCTACTCCTCCCAGTAAGCGTCTGCAAGCAGCTTAAAGCAGATCTTCTTGACCGGCTGCGCGCCATCGCCCGGGAACTCGAGCGTGGGCATATGAGGCTCGCCGGCAACGAACAGTGCAAACTTATCGTCAGCAAGATCGCCGGCGATCGAGGCGTCGGAATCGACCAGATCGTAGTCGTCCTTCTCGTCAAACTCCTGGACCAGCGTCAAGCTGCCCGTAGCGACCTTAAAGGCCTCTCGACCCTCGACATCGATCTGCAGGTCGTGATAGCGCTGATGCGTCTCATAGTGAGCCTCGGCCTCGGGACGCGTCGTGGGAGCCATGACGTTCGCATAGACCTTGTCGCCCAGAATCGGATGGCTGCCGACCTCGAGCTGCGCCGGATCGTTCTCCTCGAGCCAGTCAATCAGCACATCGAGGCCCTTGAGCATTCCGCGGTATTCCTCGATATCGCCCAATGCACCGTAAATCATCTAAATCCCCTCTCGGATCGTTTCTTTGGCGGCTACTCGATAAACGCGTTACCGCCGCTGTTGCCGCCCACATACGTCTCGACCAGGGTAAGGTCGGGATTGAACACGGCAGAGTCGGCGTCGCGCCCCGGCATAATGCTACCGCACTTGTCGTCAACATGAGCTAGCAAGCGATGCCGGAGCCGTCGCCCAAACTCTTACAGCTCAGTCACGACAACGCCGTTGTAAACCTCGTCCCAACGGTCCATAACCAAGTGGCCAGTCATGGGATCCATGGCGTTGAGCTTGCCGCAAGTGTTGGCGGTACGCAGCACCGTCTCGTCGTCTGCGCCAGCAGCGATGGCATGCGCGAAGCCTGCGATAGTGGAGTCGCCAGAGCCTGTTGCGTTAACGGCAGGGATATCGGGCGTCTTTGCGCGGAACGCACGACCATTGTGGAAGCCAACGGAGCCGGCAGCGCCCATGGACACGACGACCCAGGGGATATCGGAGAAGCGGGCGTCAGAGGCGAGCGCGGAACGGAGCTCGTCCACATCGTCGGTGGTAAAGCTCGTGCCCAGAAGGCCGTTAATTTCGGTCAGGTTAGGCTTAACCAGCTCAGGCTTGACCTCGGACTTGAGCGCAGCCTCAAGCGAGGCACCCGAGGTATCGAGCAGCACCTTGGCGCCGGCGTTCTCGGCAATGCCCGTGATCTTGGCATAGTAGTCCGCCTCGACGCCGCGGGGCAGCGAACCCGAGATGGTAACGACATCGGCCTTGCTCGCAAGCTCGGCGAACTTGGCGGTAAAGGCATCGAGCTCCTCGGGGGCAATCGTCGGGCCGCTCTCGAGCAACTCGGTCTGGTTGCCAGCATGAAGGATATTGAGGCAGATGCGGGTCTCGCCCTTGATGGGCACAAAATCATTCTTAATGCCGTTGGCATCCATGAGCTCGGCCATATAGGCGCCCATATGACCACCAAGCAGGCCGGTTGCCACGACATCGTCGCCCAGCTGGCCCAGGACGCGGGCCACGTTGAGGCCCTTACCGCCGGCGGTCTTTTCGGGCGTCACGCGGTTGACGTCGTCGATGACGAGCTCATCGAGCTGATAGCGCGTATCGACGGACGGGTTCATCGTAACGGTGAGGATCATTTTTAGCTCCTTATCTCGCAGGCTCCTTGTGCCTCGCGATACGAGTCGACAAAACGGAATTACAGAATCTCAATCGTGAACGAGCGAACGACGGTCTCCTTGGGCTTGGCGACAAGGCAGCCGCGCTTATGCTCAAGCACGTCGTCCTCATCGGAGCAGGTCGAAAGGCCACCCCAGGGTTCAACTGCCACAAAATCGCCCTCGGGCTTACTCCACACAATGAGATACGGGAAGCCCTCAAAGCTCAGGCAAACGCCTTTGTCCTCGCCCTTCTTGGAAAGCGTGACCTGACGGCTCTCGAGCACATCAAAGATGGTCTCCGCAAAATCGAAGAGCTCATGCGACAGAGGCAGTGTCTTTCCCACCATGGGGTTCTTGGAGCGCCTGTCCACATCAATCAAGCCAGTCGAAGGGACAGCGGTGCAGAGCTCCGCAGCCTCGTCCTTCTCAAAGCGCAACTCGTAGTCCGTATAGGCCTCGCCCTCATCGAGCGGACACCTAAAGCCGGGATGACCGCCGATAAAGAACGGCATGTCCTCGGTGCCCTCGTTGGTGACCTCGTAGGAAACGCGCACGGCAGCGTCCTCGAGCGTATAGCGGGCGACAAGCTTAAACGGATACGGATAATCGCTCAGCAGCGCGGCGTTATCCTCCGAAGCCAGGCACATCGCCAGTTCGTTCTCGCTCTGGCTCAGCAGCTTCCACTCCTGCTTGCGCGCAAACCCGTGGCGAGCGAGCTTCACATGATGTCCGGCGAACGTCATGGCATTGCCATCGCGCAGACCACCGCAAATCGGGAAGCAGATCGGCGCCTGACCGGACCACACGGCAGGATCGCCCTGCCACAGATACTCGCGACCGTCGGCCTCGATTGAGGTGAATGAGCCACCGGCTGTGGAAACCTTAATAGAAATCGAATCGTTGGAAAGAGCGTATTCCATTGCCCATCCTTTCGAACAACTGCTTTTTGCTCGCAAGAACCCGTCTCGACCCTGACCAAAGGACAAACCCGCACGTTCATCGATGCGTCCGGTATCCCAGCCATGCAACGGGGTACCATACAGACATTGATGCAATTACAGCTGAAAGGCCTTCTTATGCGAACCATCATCCTTTATGCCTCACGCCACCACGGCAATACGAAAAAGCTCGTGGACGCCATCGTCGAGGCACACCCCGAGATCGATACCCTCGACGTCAAGGCGCTCGGTAAAAACGAGTATCCCAACCTGCACGAATACCATCTAATCGGCGTCGCCACGGGCATCTATTACTCCGAGATCGACAAGGATATGGCACGTGTACTGACCAACGTGCTGCAGCCGCAGGACAAGGTGTTTGGCCTTATGACCTACGGTGGCAAAAACAAGTGGTACGGCAAGGATATCGATGGCATCTGCCGCATGAGGCAGGCCATCTTTATGGGTGTCTACGGCTGTCCCGGCTTTGATACGTGGGGGCCGTTCAAACTCGCCGGCGGCGTCCAAAAGGGACACCCGACCGCTGAGGAAATTAAGGGCGCCGTCGACTTCTTCGACAAGATCGAAGACGAGTATGGCGACATCATCGTCGAAGAGTACGCCAAGCGCGAGAAGCGCCTAGCCTACGAGAAGGAGCATCCTGCGGGAGGCCTGGTGGCCGGCGTCAAGCGCACGGCAAAGAAGATCGCTAACAAGCTGTAACTGTGAAGGTGCTTTTGAGCGTTTAACCCATACGGCGGGTCCGA
The DNA here is from genome assembly GCA_900554325.1 of uncultured Collinsella sp. Lineage (GTDB taxonomy): Bacteria > Actinomycetota > Coriobacteriia > Coriobacteriales > Coriobacteriaceae > Collinsella. The sequence goes on along the minus strand of USHA01000039.1, from coordinate 14,051 downwards.
GCAGATTCGGGCCCGCCGTCTTTTTCTATCGTTACTCGGTAAAGGCGTTGCCGACGCTCTGGCCGCCAACATACGTCTCGACGAGGGTGAGCTCATGGTCGAACACGACAAAGTCGGCGTCGCGACCCGGCATGATGCTGCCGCACTTATCCTCGATGTGCGCAGAGCGTGCCGGCACCTCGGTTGCCATGCGAATGGCGATATCGGCGCTGGCGATGCCCCAGTCGACGATGTTCTTGACGCCCTGGGCAAGCGTGAGCACCGAGCCGGCAATGCTCTTGCCGTCGGCGAGCCAGCACAGGTTGTCCTTCATGATGACGTCCATGCCGCCACTGGTGTAGCTGCCCTCGGGCATGCCGCCGCAACCCAGACAGTCGGTGATGAGCACCGTGTGCTGCCAGCCCTTTGCCTGCAGCAGCGCCTTGATGGCGGCAGGGTTTACGTGCTTGCCGTCACAGATGATCTCGGCGTAGGTCTCGGGCGTGGACATGGCAGCACCCACGACACCGGGCTCACGGTGATGCAGCCCGCGCTGGCCGTTATAGGTATGCGTAAAGCAGCTGGCGCCGGCGTTGATGGCGGCAATGCACTCATCGTAGGTGGCGTCGGAGTGACCGATGCTGGTCACCACACCCTTGGCGTTCAGAGCAGCCGCATAAGCAGCGGCTCCGTCGCGCTCGGCTGCCATGGCGCTCTTAACGATGCGACCGCCCGCAGCCTCCTGCCACTGATCGAAAACCTCCTCGGAGGGATCGATCAGGTAAGCGGGATTCTGCGCGCCCACGTGCTTCATGGTAAAGAAGGGGCCCTCCAGGTAGATGCCCTGAATGCGTGCACCGCAGAAGTCGGGGCCGCGACCCTCGTCCGCCTGGGCGATAGCGGCGCAGGCGTCCTTGATCTGCTCAACGCCATCGGTGAACGTCGTGGGCAGCCAGCTGGTGGTACCGCGACGGGCGAGCTCGGTCGAGCTGATATCGATGCCCTCGGGATCGTTATCGGTAGTTGAGTGGTTGTAGAAGCCATGGATGTGAGTATCGACCATACCCGGTGCGATCCACGATCCCGTGTAGTCCTTAATCTCGCAAGAGGGCTCGTCGGCCTGCCAAGCGCCAAAGACGCCATCCTCGACCATAAGATAGCCGCCCAGTTGCGGACCTGCCGGCAAGAAGAACTTGTCAGCCTTAATTGCGTACGTGCTCATATGCACTCCTTGCTTCTAAAGCAGTTGACTGTGGTGTTGCTTATACCCAGCTCATGTAAAAACAAAAAGCGCCCGCCCGCCGTTATGAGCGGACGGGCGCCCTTACAGGGGGACGCGATTAAGCGGTGAAGGGGTGAATCGTCACGCCCTTGACCACGCGGTTGACCGTGCCGGTGGGGCTCGGCGTATCGGGCGTGTTGCCCACGCGCACGGAGTTGAGCAGGCTGATAGCCTGGGCAAACATCACGAACGGCAGAGCAAGGTAGCCCTCGGGAAGCGCCTCGTAGCCCTTAAAGGTGAAGGACTCGCCCTCGTAGACGGTGGCGCCATCCTGCTGAACGGCGACGGTATGCTGAGCGATGTCGTCGCCACCGATCTCGTTGAGGATGTCGATGTCGTACTGACGGGTGTAGGCGTCGTTGTTGACGAACACGAAGACGAGCGTCTTATCGTCGACGAAGGACTTGGGTCCGTGACGGTAACCCATGGAGGTGTCGTAAGAAGTGGCAACCAGACCGTGAGCGAGCTCGAGGATCTTGAGCTGGCTCTCCTGAGCAAGGCCACCGAAGGAACCGGAACCCAGGTAGGTCACACGGTTGAAGTCACCAGCGAGGAGGTCGGCGACCTCGGACTCGCGGGAGATGACCTCCTCGCCCATCTTGGCGATAGTCTCAACCCACTCGGCCTTCTGCTCATCGGAAGCCTCGTCAAAGATGAGGGTGGAGAGCAGGGTCATGCAGGTGTAAGAACCGGTCATGGCGAAGCCCTTATCGTTGGCGCGCGGAATGAGCAGCGTCAGCGCGTTGGGATCATCGGCAGACTCGACGGCGAGCTTGCCCTCGGGAGCGCAGGTGATGTTGAGGAACTTGACGTTGTGGACGAGCTCCTTGGCAACGGCAACGGCGGCAAGGCTCTCGGGGCTGTTGCCAGAGCGGGCAAAGGAAACCACGAGCGTGGGATCCTCGGCGCGCAGGAAGTCGCGCGGGGCGCTCACGATGTCGGTCGTGGCGATGGGCTTAAAGTCGTAGAGATCAGTGTTGCCAGCGTGACGCAGGTACGGGGCGCAGGTATCGCCGACGTAGTCGGACGTACCGGCACCGGTGAAGACAACGGACAGACGGCCCTCGCCCATGGCGCGAGCCTCGGCCAGGAAGGCCTCGATGGCCTCCTTGTTCTCGCGATAGATGTTGAGCGTATCACGCCAAAGCTCGGGCTGCTGAGCAATCTCGGCCGTGGTGATCTGGGCGCCGAGCTCGGTGAGCTCCTCGACACTCTTCTCGAACATTTCTAATACCTCTCTCTAGAAGTAATCCTCTGACGTGCAATTATACACTTCAGTTGGTTATCTGGTAGTAACCAGTTAAATGCAAAGAATCATCATATGGATACGATGCGAACACTAGTCGCTACGCTGGTGGTAAACCTTGTATTTAAACTGATCGGCACGAGCAACCGAGAGTGTATACTCCACAACCTCGTTTGACTCGTTATACGTAGTCCTGACCAAATCGAGCACAGGCGAGCCCTCGACAATTCCCAAAAGGTGGGCGTCGGTGGGACGGGCTATGCTCGCATAGAACTCCTCTTCGGCCACGCGTATCTTTTGCTGAAAGTCTTGCTCAATCACATCGTAAAGCGGCTTACGCTCCAGCAGCGGTCGCTTTAGGGACAGAAATTGACGAACCGGTAGATAGCTGCGTTCGACCATCATGGGCATGTTGTCGGCAGAACGAAGGCGCTTGAGCTTAAAAATGCGATCGCCGATACGCAATCCCATATGCTCGGCCAGATTCTTATCGGCCTCCATCTCGCAAAACTCGAGAATCGTGGTCTCGGGGTCGCGACCCATCGCGCGCATCTGCTCGGTAAAGCTGTAGGACTGCATAAGATTGGTTGCCTTTGCCGAACGGTCAGTCACAAAGGTACCGCGACCGTGCTGCCGAACCACCAATCCTAAACGCTCCAGTTCCTGCAGAGCCAGGCGTACCGTAGTGCGCGAGAGACCATAGCGCTCCGATAGTTCGCGCTCGGAAGGAATCATGTCACCGGCGCGATATTCATGGTCGATCTTTTCGGTCAGAATATCGACCAGCTGATCGTACAGCGGTTGCTTACGCGCTCCGATCGCCATCCTATCCTCCCATTTTCTCAAACTCGGCTACTACCTTGGGTGTTTAGCATTATCTGTCTGCCACACCCGAATCAACAAGAAAACAAAAGCCGCGCGCTCTTTCGAGCACGCGGCTTTTAACATACACATGGCTTAAGGGGTCGGGGTGTGAGCCGCGTAGGGACACACCCCTCAAGCTAGAGCCTTACCAGATGCTCGGCCAGAGACCAAGCGGGCCAGCGCCCAGGATGCCGAGGACGAAGAGCAGCAGAATGCCCTTGGTCGGGGTCCAGCTGTGCTTAGCGAACATGTAGTAAAGCAGCAGCGTAAGCATAAGCGGGACGAGCTTCGGGACGATGGTGTTGAGGGTGTCGGCAACAGAGAAGTTGACCGGATCCTCGGTGACGGTAGCGTAGGTCACGGACTCCATGCCGTTGCCCAGATCGGCGACGCCGCACTTGACCTCGTTGCCGTCGGCATCGACGGCGGTGAGGGCGTTGCCGTCCTCATCGGTCATGGCGATGGTACCGGCCTCAGCGGTCTCGGTATCGATGCCCTCCATACCGGTGAAGTTCTCGGCCTCCTTCTCGGAGACGATCACGGTAGTAGGGGCAAGGCCACGGGTGGTGCCGTTGGGGATCTGGAGGTTGATCTGGGTGCCACCCATGGTGACGACCAGGCAACCGACGACGAAGACGCCCATGATGGAAGCGGCACGCGTGAAGGCCTGCATGTTGGCGGTCAGAGCGTCAATAGCGCTGGTGCCAAGCTTGTAGGACCAGTTCATGAGCCAGAAGCGCAGAGCGAACTGGACGGCGTTGAAGATCACCAGGAAGATGATCGGCGCAGCGGCGTTGCCGTTGATGGCCATGTTGGAGGTGATGCCGGCCGTGATAGGCACGAGCGTCAGCCAGAACAGGGCGTCACCGATACCACCGAGCGGGCCCATTGCGGCGACGCGGACGGCGCGAATCGTGGGGATGTCAACCTTGTTCTGCTCGAGCGAAAGCACGATGCCCATAACAAAGGTGACAAGGAACGGGTGGGTGTTGAAGAACTCCAGGTTGTGGCTCATGGAAGCCGCGAGGTCGTTCTTGTTGGTGTGGATCTTCTCCAGACCGGGGATGATGGAGTAGAGCCAGCCAGCGGCCTGCATACGCTCGTAGTTGAACGAGGCCTGCAGGAAGCAGGAGCGCCAAGCCATCTTGTTGAGGGTCTTCTGGTCGAGCTGCGGAGCAGGAGTGAGATCCTCGTAGTGCTCCGGGATCACATACTCATTAGATGCCATCTTCGAAGTCACCTCCGTCAGAAACAGCTGCACCCTTCAGCTCGGTCTGCTGCTGGAAGTCCCAGAAAGCGATGCCGAAGCCGATGAGAGCGAGGATGAGCAGAGCAGGGGTTGCCAGCGAATCGTTGGCAACGGTGATGAGCGCGAGGCCAAAGCCCATGAGGAAGAAGCCCCACATATCGCGGTTCATCATAACCTTGAGCAGGACGGCGAAGCCGACGAAGCGCATCATACCGCCTGCAGCGGACAGACCGGTCTGCAGCCAAGTCGGAATAGCAGCGGCGATGGTCTGACCGATGGTGGCGCCAGCGATGAAGAACAGGGTGACGACGACAGCGAAGATCAGGCCGAGCAGAGCCATGGCGAAGTAGTTCAGGCGCTCGATGCCCTTGGTGTCCGCGTTGTGAGCCATGTTATCGGCCGTGGACATAAGCGGGGACATAAGCGTGAAGACCAGGGTAACGCCAAGCTGGCCGAGCAGAGCGAACGGAATGGCGAGGCCGACTGCCGCGTTGGGCTCGAGGCCCGTGGCGATAGCGAGAATGGCTGCCATGATGCCGCCGATGACGGCGTTAGGCGGCTGAGCGCCTCCGATCGGCATGTTGCCGATCGTCATGAGCTGATAAGTACCACCCACGAGAAGACCGGTGTTGAGGTCGCCAAGGATAAGACCGATGACGGCGCCGGTGACGATGGGCTGATAGAGAGACTCGAGGAAGTCAAACTGGTCGATTGCCGCGATGAACGTAACAACGAAGACCAGGGCGACCTGAATGATCGAGAATTCCATCTTGCTCCTCCTTTCAAAATGTATGTACGCACTTTGGATTTCACGTACAGAATGTCAGGGTTTCACTCCTGACAACGTGGATCACGAAGACTACGAGAAGAGCTTGCTCGTGTCCTCAACAGGCGTGCTCGGAACGCGCCTGATCTCCAACTCCACCCCCAATTCCTGCAGCTCTTTAAACGCAGCGACATCCTCGTCGTTAACTGCGACGGAGGTGGCGACTTGGCGCTTTCCTTCCGACATGTGCATGTTGCCGATGTTTACCTTCTTTATAGGCACACCGCCCTTGACGAGCGTAAGCACGTCTTCCGGTGTTTCGGCCACGATGAAGATCTTCTGGCGCGGGCTCGCCTTGCCAATGACGTCGATGGTCTTCTGCAGGGAGAAGAAACGCGTAGCGACGCCGGCGGGAGCGGCCATCTTCATGAGGTTCTGGCGCATGGTGTTGGACGCCACGTCGTCGTTGGCGACGAGGATGAGGTTGGAGCCCAGAGTGGAGTTCCACTGGGTAGCGACCTGACCATGGACCAGTCGGTTATCGATGCGGGTAAGAAGAATGTTGGGTTCTGCCATGTTGATCAGCTTCCTTTCGTTATTTGCTGACGACAGTTACTTGATCTCCTGAATCGCGTAACGCGAAACATCTACGACGGCACCGGATCGGACTTTGATCTGGACCTTCTCGCCTTCGATGCCTTTGACGGTTCCGTAGATACCGCCGGCGAAAAGAACCTCCTGACCCGGCTTGAGCTCGGTGTGCAGCTCCTTGAAGTACTTCTGCTTCTTCTTCATGTTGATTTGCGACCAGACGGTGTAAATCAAGCCCATGATGACAAGCAGGCCTAAAAGAGCGACCGAGGAGCTCAGGACGTTGGCTCCGAAATCGGCCATTAGATGCCGTCCTCGTCGCCGAAGATATCCTCTTCCTCGGAGTCGGCAACGGATGCGACCGTCTGGGCGGTGACGCCCGTCTGGCCAACGGTCACGGCCTGCTCGCCAAGCTCGGCGAGCGTGGCATTGCCGCGGAGGAACAGAAGCTCAATAACCATGGGAAGGTTGGTGCCAGTCAGAACCTCGACGTTATCGACATCCTGGGCAATCATCATCGACTGGTTGAACGGGGTGCCGCCAAGCAGGTCGGTAAAGACGAGCACGCCATCGCACTCCTCGCGCATAGCGGTAATAGCGGCGCGGAGATCCTCACCGTAGGATGCAGCCTGGTCGCCCTCAAAAGGAACGACGGTAAAAGCAGGCTGGTCGCCAGCAACCATAGCGATAGCGCTTGCAAGGCCGGGTGCGAACTGTCCATGACCGGTAAGAATAAAGCCAACCATTCAAATTTCCCTTCCGAAGGTGTGTACGATCTGAGTCCGATGATTTTCGGAAGCCAGCGGGCGCTCGCCCTTAAAGCTTCTTGGAAAGCGTTCTTTGAAGACCAGTGGTCTCTCAACTGGTAGTAACCACGTGACGTGTTGTTGTCACTATATCACCACAGAAGAGGTCGCTTTCGTTGATTCATACAGTAAAACGTTTTTGCACCGCTCACGGCAAAAAATCGACCGTTTACCGCTCGTTAACACTTCTACCTGCGGTTTTGAAACCGTTTCGAAATGATTGGGCGAAAGATCGGAACTTTCTTTGCGTCTAAACAACGCAGGGCGGCTAAAAATAGCGTGTAGAAAAATTGCAGGTCATTGTGAAGATATGTGAATTGGTCTTTTTGACTTAATACCAGTTAGAACCAGTTTTGAGATTATCGGTGAACGGTAGTTTTCGACCGTTTACCGGTTACTTGCAATCGTTTGCAGCTGTTTTCCCATATGAATTAGGGAAACACAATGGAGCGCTTGCGCAATCACGGGAACGATCACGGGAAGTTTTGGCATTTGTCCTCATCCCCCACGCGCCAAACTCCAGCATCCAAAATGAGCTAATAGCTCACGCTAATCGTTTTCAATCATTACTTACTCATTATCCGTAATTATTTATCGTTTATCGTTAATTCTGATATGATACAAGTATCATACAAAACGCCGATTGGAGGGGTTATGGTCCATCGAGCGCATCTATATCGAATGAAACCATCAGCCGCGAACAGACGATAGCCAAACTGAGGAAGCTCGCTCGCATCTGCAAATGGGCCACGATCTGCATTACCACCGCGCTCGCTCTGGGACTTCTCGCAGTCATTGCGATTGACCTTCTACTCGTATTGCCTAGCCTCTCCCAAGGGTCGTGTCTCCAATCCGTAGAACTTCAAGGCGGCGAAGGGCCATGCCTTGCTATCGTCGGTACCGATGCGCAGGCCCCACTTATGCTCGTCGCACACGATGGTCACACTGCCATAGGGAGCCTCTTGATGACATGCCTTGCGCTTACCATCGCGCTAAGCGTGCGCAGGCTTTTCTTCAACATTGAAAAGGAAGGCAGGCCCTTTGACCTTGAATGTAACCACACACTTCGTCGAGTAGGACATTTATTCCTTATCGGCGGCGTTGCCGTGAGGCTTCTTGGTGCCGTAATCACGGGAATGATACTCTCAGGATTTGGTGGCAGCTTTACGGATGCGTTCGTCGGCCAGTTATTCGAGCCCTCTATGCTCTTTGCAGGCCTGATTATTTGCCTGATTGCCAGCATCTTCCGCTACGGGTATATCCTGCAAAAACAAGATGACGAGTTGCTCTAGGGGGAATCCATGATTATTCTGCGGCTTGACCGCATGCTCGCCGAACGCAAGATCTCATCCAAAGAGCTTGCGGAACGTGTGGGCATCTCCCAGGTCAATATGTCACGCATTAAGACGGGCAAGGTTTCTGCCATACGTTTTTCAACTCTTGACGCGATATGCCGGGCACTCGACTGCCAGCCGGGCGATGTACTGGAATATATACCTGACGATGAAGCCGATAGCCTCTTTGGGCTTAAAGAGTAATATCAAGCGCCTTGCCGCCGGTACCCACAACGCAAAAAGCCCGCCAGAACGATCCGTTCTAGCGGGCTCAATCAGATATATCGGCTACGTGCTCGGTAGCTCGGGCAGATCTTTACGCAAACAGGCCGTAGATGCTGATGTTGGCCTTGGCGTAGAGGCCGTTGGCGTACTCGGTCCACTTGGAGCTGGCGCTCGAAGCCTGCGAGGAGTACTGCTGGTAGGCAGTGTAATAGGCGGTCATGGCCTGCTTATAGGTGGCGCTATCGGTCGTAAAGGCATCATCGGCAAAGGCCTTGGCATAGGTGCTGTCGGCATCCTTCCAAGTGCCCTTTGAGCTATCCCACTCGTCACCGGCAAGGTTGATGATGTAGTCGGCGTAGTCCTTGCTCGCGGTCTCCTCGTTGCCGTCAGCAGGCTCGGTCGGGGCGGTCGGCATGCTTGCGGAGCTGTCTCCGACCTTCTTCTTGTAGAGCTTCTGCAGCGTCGCGGACTGGCGGACGATCTGCTTGGCCTGATCCTTGGACACGCCATACTGCGTGGCCATGGTCTTGTAGTCGGAGGTGCCGATTGAATCCTCGGCGTACTTCTTCATTTCCTTAGAAGAGACGGTGATGCCCTCGTCCTCGGCAGCGTCCAGCAGGATCTTGTTGCGCACGTAGGACAGGATGACGTCGGCAGACGGAGCGGTGTAGTTGCCGTCGTCGTCCTTGACGGTGTCGAGGCTGTACTGACTCTCGATGACCTCACGCGCGGTGATGTCGCTCTTCTTGCCGTTGTAGCTATAGCTCGCCACGGTCGAATCGAGCTGGTCCTCGGACAGGGTCGCCGAGCCGACGCCCTTGCCGCCAAAACCACCGTTGCCGATAAAGAAGCCGACCACGGCAGCGATCACGATGGCGACCACAAAGGCGACAATCATCGTCTTCTTGTGCTTACAAGCGTGGTCGTCCACGTCGGAGTCGTCGTCCTCGTCCTGCTCCTGGGGCATGAGGTTCTCGTCGGCGGCGTCCGCGGCAATCTTTGCCTCCAGGCGGGCGTCCTCCTCCTCGGCGGTCGTGCCGGCAGCAATGTGCTCGGCAGACGTACCGGCGACCAGATCGATCTTCTCGTCCTCGTCACCGTCGGGGCCTTCGCCGCGCTCGATGATCTGGATGCCGTCGATCTCGTCCTTCTCGTCCTTCTTTTGAATCAGACCCATATCAGTTACTCCTTGTTAGGAAACATAGTCCGCAATAGAATACGCCCGACAAAGCGCCGGGCGTATTGATTCTCAGGTTATACGCAAACACTTAAGTACTATTTAGGCGTTTGCAGTCTGCATGCCTTAGGCCAGGTGCGCGATAACGGCATCGGCAAAGGCCTGCGTGCCCACAGCGCCCTCAACGGAGCCGGTCTGGGCACGACGAACGTCGCCGGTAACCTGCTCACCCTCGTCGAGCGTGGTAGAAACGGCGGCGCGAATGCGATTGGCCGCGTCGTTCTCGCCCAGGTGATCGAGCATCATCGCGGCAGAGAGGATCTCGGCCGTGGGGTTGGCGATATCCTGGCCGGCGATATCGGGCGCGGAGCCATGCGTGGCCTCAAAGATGGCGCAGTCGGCACCGATGTTGGAGCCGGGGGCCATACCCAAGCCGCCCACCAGGCCGGCGCACAGGTCGCTCACGATGTCGCCGTACAGGTTGGGCAGCACCAGGACATCGAAGTCGTTGGGGTTCTGGACCAGGCCCATGCAGGTGGCGTCGACGATCTTGTCGTTGAACTCGATATCGGGATAGTTGGCGGCCACCTCGCGCGCCACGCGCAGGAAAAGGCCGTCGGTCGCCTTCATGATGTTGGCCTTGTGCACGGCCGTCACCTTTTTGCGGCCGCAGCGGCGGGCATACTCAAAGGCATACTCCACAATGCGGCGGCTCTTGGCGATAGAGATCGGCTTGATCGAGATCGCGGAATCGGCGGCGAAGGTCTTTTGGCCCGAACGTTCGACGAGCTGCGAGAGCTCCTCGACCTCGGCAGCGCCCTCATCGAACTCGATGCCGGCGTAGAGGTCCTCGGTGTTCTCGCGCACGATGACCAGGTCGACGTCGCGGAAGCGCGAGCCGTCGCCCGGCTGCGACAGGCAGGGGCGCACGCAGGCGTACAGGTCGAAGTGCTTGCGCAGGGCCACGTTAACGCTGCGGAAACCCGTGCCGACCGGTGTGGTGATGGGACCCTTGATGGCAACCTTGGTCTCGGCGACCGCATCGAGCACGTGCTGGGGCAGCGGAGTGCCAAACTCGTCCATGACGCCGGCACCGGCCTCCTGGACGCTCCAGTTGATCTGGACACCGGTGGCCTCGACCACGCGGCGCATGGCCTGCGTAATCTCGGGACCGATACCGTCACCGGGAATCAGGACTACATCGTGCGCCATAATCTGTTACTCCTCGTTTTCGGCGTCGTCAGATTTTTTAACGCTAGCACGCTTCTTCTTTTTGGAGAGATCCAGGCCAAAACGTTTAACAAGCATTTCGCAAATCTCGCTCGAACGGGCCTTGAGATAGCTGCCCTTGCCGTTCTCGGCGTCGAACTTAAGGCGCAGCGCGAGCTTCTCGGCGACCTCGGCGTCAATCTCGCCCTGACCAAACTCGTACAGGCAACCGAGCATGTCGCGATACTCGAGGTCACCGTGGTAGCACTGGATGGCCTCGTCCAGGATGGACCAAGCCTCGCGCGAACGCTCGGCACTCGTGGCGCCCCACACGCACAGTAGGCGGAAGGCGGCATAGCGCAGCGTGGAGGAAATCTCGTCGAACAGTGCGGTCTCGGCGCCCTCAAAGGCATCGCCCAGCTGCTCGGGGCAGGTGGTGGCGAGCGCCGTCAGGGCATCGAGGGCCTCCCAGCGGGTCTGAGCCTCGGGGCGGTCAAGTGCCTCGATCAGCGCGGGCACGCAGGGCACGACGCGCTGCGGATCGCGCTCGGCAAGCAGGTGCAGCACGCGGGCGGCAAACTGGCGGATACGGCGCGTGGGGCAGCCGAGTTCCTTGACCAGACGGTCGACAGCGTTCTCGTTCTCCTCTGCCAGCTGAAGCTGTGCCAGCTCCTCGTCGGTGAGCTGTTCGTCTTTGTTTTCTGCCATAGTTACCTCTTCTTACTATTTCTTAGCGTGCTTGCCAGCACCCTTGCTGTCATCGGTGACCGAGATGAGCTGTCGGTCGGCCGCGCCATTGCGACGTGCGCGGCGGCGCTCCTCGGCGTCGCCCGCGTCGGCGGCGGCGCGGTGAGCCTTGTTGACGTTAAAAACCTCGTCGTGCTTGCGCCACGGACCGACAGACTCGCCAAAGCTCATCTTAAGGCCGGCGATAAAGCCGCCGAGCCAGCCGATCGGCGCAAACTGCACCAGCGGGAACAGCGAGAACACCCAGGTCAGCAGGACGACTGCCGCCGCACCTGCAAAATTGGCGATCCAGTAGTCGCGCTTGGTGATCACGCGCTTTTCGCACGCCCACTGGCCGCACAAAAAGCCAATGTAGATCGCAAAGAGAAAGAGCACCAGCGCAAGCACCACGAACGTCCAGCTCATGGGCGCTACTCCCCGTGATGGTGGCCACAGCAGCACTCGTGGCCATCATCATGGCCGTGGCCGCCGCAGCACTCGTGGTCCTCGTCGTGGTGGTGGCCGCAACCGCACTCATGGTCGTCGCCGTGCTCGCCGCAACCGCAGCCGTCCTCGTGAGCGCCATGCTCCTCGGGACGATACTGCGACCAGTCCAGACCGGCGGCGATGGCGTCGGCCTCCTCCTTATAGAGGACCGTGATGGCCTGGGTGCCCAGCTTGGCACCACCGATGGCGTCAAGCATGTCGTAGAGCGTAAAGGCCACGTCGGCGCCGGGCAGTGCAAGCTCGCGGTCGTCGGCATAGGCGAGCGCCAAGCGCAGGTCCTTGATGAAGTGCTCGACCATAAAGCCGGGCTTGTAGTCGCCGTCGAGCGCCTTGGGAGCCAGGCTCTCCATGGCGCCGGACTTGCCGGTGCCGCCCAGGATCATCTGACGGGTCTTCTCCAGATCGAGGCCGCTCAGCTCGGCAAACGCCATGGCGTCTGCCATGCCGACCATACAGGCGCCCAGCGACACCTGGTTGGCGAGCTTGGCAGCCTGGCCCTTGCCGGCGCCGTCGAAGCAGCAGATGTTGGCCGCGAAGGTGGCAAGGATGTCGCGGACCGGCGCGATGTCGTTCTCGGTGGCGCCCACGATAGCCGTAAGCGTGCCGGCGATAGCACCCGACTCGCCGCCGGTGACGGGGCAGTCAAACGCCATGCGGCCGGAAACCTGGGCGGCCTCGGCAATGTCGCGCGCCAGCTCGGGCGAGCTCGTGGTGAGGTCGATCAGAACCGCGCCCGGCTTAGTGCACGCGAGCAGGCCGTCGCCCGCCAGGTAGAGCTCCTCGACCTCGGAGGGATAACCCACCATGGTAAAGACGACGTCGGCGTTAGCCACGGCATCAGCCGGCGTATCGGCCCAGGCGGCACCGCGCTCGATAAGCGCAGCGGCCTTGGACTTGGTGCGGTTGTTGACCGTGACGGGATAGCCGGCATCCAGGATGTGGCCGGCGATGGGGGCACCCATGATTCCGGTGCCGATGAATGCGACAGAGAGCTTGTTTGCCATGAAACCTTTCCTTTTGGGTTGGGTGTTATTACTAGGTTGAATACTCGGTGCCAGCGTTTGGGCTGTGAGTTGGGATCGATTACGGCCGCGTTACTTGCCTACTGGCCGCGCACGCGGCGGGCAATGCGGTCGGAAAGCGACGCCTTGTCGGCGCGGTTCTTACCCCAAAACGCGCAGGCCACCATGCCGGGGCCCACGTGCGAGCCAATGGTGGGACCCACGGAGCTGCGAATGATCGTGACGTCGGCGCAGCCCTCCTCCTTGCGGATGGCGGCTTCGAGCCAGTCGCCGTCCTTTTCGGCATCGGCCGTCATGATGGCGATGGGCATGGTGCGGTCGGGCACGTAGTTCTCGCGGAACGACTTGAGAATGGACTTGAGCGCCTTCTTGCGGCCGCGGTTGACGCCGATCAGCGACAGCGAGCCGGCAAGGTCGTAGGAGAGTTCGGGCTTGACATCGAGCTTTGCCGTGAGCTGCGCCGCCGCGGGCGGAATGCGGCCGCCGGCAGCCAGTGCGTCGAAGCTCTCGAGCATAAAGTAGCCGTGGACGTAGGTCTTTGCCTCATTTGCCCAATCGACCAGCTGCTTGGCGGTCAGTCCCGCCGAACGCTGACGCACGGCCTCGAGCGCCAAGAGCGCGCCGGTCGCGCAGGGCAGAGCGTTGTCGACAACGTAGAGCTCAAAGTTGGGATACTCGGCGCGCACGGTATCTGCCGCCTGGCACGCGGAGTTGTAGCTCGACGACAGCGCCGAGGTAAAGCACAGGTAGACCGTAGGCGTACCTTCTTTGGCGCACTCGGTAAAGAACTCGATATAGCGACCGAGCGACACAGCCGAGGTGGACACGCGGGCACCGGCGCGCATGCGGTCGTAAAACTCCTTGGGTGTGATGCTCGACCAGATGTCGTCCGTGCGCTCTTCGCCATCGATAATGAAGGGGAAACCCAGGATATCGACATCGAGGTTCGCGGCGACCTCGGGGCTAAAGTCGCAACAGGTATCGACGACGATGCGGCAACGGTCCGAATGACCGGCGGATGCGGCCTTGTCCATCAAAGCGACTCCTTACGTAAAAAGGCGGCCACCC
>USHA01000038.1 GCA_900554325.1 uncultured Collinsella sp. | reverse complement strand
AGGGCGCAAGCGACCCGCTGCCTCCGCTCAACAGCGAGTTCGAGTACGTCGCGGTCGCCTACGCCGCGACGGGCGTGAGCACGGCGACGAGGGTCAAGACGACCGTGGCGAGCCGCGCGGTGGCTCTCAACTGGGGAGCCGGCGCTGAGAGGTCGTGGCTCGGGCGCTATCTCAAGAAGGGCTCGAGCCGCAAGGTGACGCACGGGTACAAGATGCTGCACTTCGCCGACGGCGGGGAGGGGCTGCCCGTCTCGTACGGCATCAACGAGAGGGACGTCAAGGACAGCATGGACTTCCTGCTGCTCGACGAGGAGGACTACAAGTCATTCCTCGAGGTCATGAACACCGCGGGGCGTTTCTGGGTGCGCGACCTCCACGGCGAGCGGTTCCGCGCCCGCCTGAGCTGCGGCGTGAAGCGTTCTGATGGCGCGTGGGTGGCTTCGTGCGACCCGACGTGGGAGACGTGGGAGGAGCCCGCTAATGGCTGATAGCTGGACGAGGCCGTTCGACGCCTCCTACGACTTCGTGCGCGTCTCGCGCGAGACGGGGCTCGAAGTCGACTTCGTGCGCGACATCGAGAACGGCGGCTCCATCGAGCGCAACGCAAACACGGCGCTCTATGAGACTGCATCCCTGTACTTCGCCGACAAGTTCGACGTCGGCAACGACTTTCTGCGCGTGTACCTCAACGCCTCCTTCTCGGACGGCAGCGAGAGGCGCGAGTGCCTCGGCACGTTCATGCCCGTGGTAGACTCGGTGGACATCGACGGCGCCTACCGCGAGGGACAGATCAATGCCTACGGCCTCCTGAAGCGGCTCAAAGACGACGACTTCGACGGGCCGTACGTGATCGTTGCGGGCAGCAATCTGGTTGATGAGGCCGTCAAGATAGCCGAATCGGTCGGCCTCACCGTCTACGCCGACCCTAGCAGCCTCCTTCTGGGCAGCACCTTGGTTTTCGGCGTGGGCAGGGACAACGACGCTAAGAACAAGCTGGACGCGGTGGACCTGCTCCTTAAGGCGGCCGGGTTCCGCTCGCCGGCGACCGACCGGATGGGCAACGTGATCTACAGGCGCTACGTCGAGCCTGCCGACATGCCCATCTCGGCGGAGTTCACCGAGGGCAGGGATGCGCGCTTCATGTCGGACATGACCGAATCGACTAACCGCGCCGAGGTCTGCAACGTCGTGCACGTGGACTTCAGCACGCAGGACGCATCGGTGCGAGGCACGGCGGTGGACGACTCGCCCGATTCCGACCTCTCGACCGTCTCGGTCGGGCGCCGCATCGTCAAGAGCTACAGCTACGACAGCCTGCCGGGCGTGGATACCGAGGACGCCAACCTTGTCGAGGGCGCCGCCAACGCCCTCATCGGCACCGGCAAGAAGTTGGATAAGAGCTTCAGACAGAGCGATTCGCACGGCAGCATCCAGACCGTCTACGTCTCCGACTCGCCGCAGGTGGGCGTGCTCTTCGGAATCAAGGTCGTCTCGAGTGGCGGGCGCGTCGGCTTCTGCCAGGACGAGGGGCCGAGCGTCAAGAAGGACATGGACTACACGCAGAGTGTGTGGGTCAAGGGCACCAAGGGCGCGACGGGCATCCTGCAGGCTTTCTGGGACCAGGAAAGGCAGCTGGGCCCGGCGACCAGGGAATTCACTATGACAGGCGAGTGGCAGAAGGTCAGCTACACCTACCACGCCACGGAGTCGCACAACAAGGTCAGCTGGGGCTACTGCTACATCAACGGCGGCGAGGCCATCTTCGTCGCCGACAAGGTCGAGGAGGGCGCCAAAGCCACGCCTTGGCCCCAGGACGCCATGCAGGCGGCGGCGGACCGCAAGGCGGCGGAGCTGCTCGCCACCGAGCGCGCCGTGACGCGCACGGACGAGTTCAAGAGCGTGTACAAGCCCGTCGAGCCGTGCATGGCGGTGGCGATGAACTACAGGACCGGCGGGGTTGTCGGCAAGCTGGCAATCCAGAAGCAGACGCTGACGCTCGACGCCGGCTGCGTCATAAAGCACACGGCGAGGAGGTACGAACGATGAGCGATTCGACGGCCGAGATCAAGGGTGCGGCTACGCGGCTGGCGGCGGCGATGCCATCGGGCGGCAAGCGTCTGACGATGGAGTTCGGCACGGTCGTGGGCGTCCACAACACGGCGCTGGACGTGATGCTGCACGGGGCGGTGGTGACGGTCCCGATGGTGCGCTCCTGCACGGGGTGCATCATCACCGACCGCGCCGTGATTCTGTCGCAGGGCCCGCTGGCCGTGTGCGTCGGCACGATGGCGGCGGTGTAGGCCGGCGTTACGGGGGCCCGAACCTGCAATGTGGCGGGGAATGGGCCCCACCACACTGCAGAACGGAAGGGAGGCTGGATGGAGGTACTCAAGCTCTTCGTGCCGTACGGACCGGCTTGGCTTGGAGGCGTGCTTCTGGCGCTTATTGCCGTTTACTTTGGGCGTCAGTTTCTCGCCGAATACAAGCTGCAGAACGAGCGCAAGGCGAATCTCGACCTGAAGCGCGAGGAGCGAAAGCAGGCCGAGGTGGACGAGCGGGCGCAGCGCGACCGTGAGCGATCACAGATGGAAGGCCGCATCGCAGCCCAGATGGAGCGCAGCAACACCTTGATTGAGGGGATGAAGACCCTCATGGAGTCGGTCGTCGCGTCAAATGACGTCTTGCACGCCGATCTGGTCCACAGCCAGGCGCGCAGCCAGGGGATGGCCGAGAAGGTCGACCACATCTACGACCGCGTCGACCTCATGTACAACAAGGAGACAAGCAGATAGGAGCAATCAAATGACTGAGATTCAGGCCGGCCTCACCGTCGCCACGGTGCTCGTGGTGCCGTACATCGTGCAGGCCATCAAGACTAAGGCCATGACGGGCAGCGTCGCCCGCTGGACGGCTATCGCCGTCTCGGCGGGGTGCGGTGCCCTCACGGCCATGGCGGGAGGCGTGCCCACCGACCCCTCGGCGTGGGTGACGTCCATCTTCGCGTGTGTCGGCGGCGTGCAGGTGGCCTATGCCGCCTTCAAATCCGTCGGTATCACGGACAAATGGCTCGACGCGCTGCTCGCGCTCGGCGACATCAAGGAGGACTAAAATGGCAGATTTCGCGAACGTCCAACCGGACGAGTACAAGCTCCTCGGCTGCAACTTCTCGGCGGGACGACCCTTCGGCGTCAAGGGCGTCACTATCCACCATATGGCGGGTGACCTCAATGCGGCCCAGTGCAACAGCATCTGGGCCGCCAACGGCTGCTCTGCCCACTACTCGGTCGACCGCAACGGCTACATCGTGCAGCACGTCAACGACACCGACCGCGCCTACGCTTGCGGCGACGGCATCGGCACGGGCGGCGGCAACGACACGACCATCAGCATCGAACACGCCAACAGCGCGCGCGGCCCGTGGACGGTTCACGAGGCCGCTATCGAGAGCGGTGCGCACCTCGTGGCGGCGCTGTGCCTGTACTACGGGCTGGGCCGCCCGGCATGGATGGTGAACGTGTTCCCGCACAAGCACTGGTCGTCCACGGCCTGCCCCGGCGAGCTGGCTGGCTCGCAGCGCGACCACTACATGCAGCGCGCTGTCGAGTGGTACGACGCGATGGTCGGCGGCACGCAACCGTCCGCGCCGACTGTGCAGCCCGCGGCGACCCCCGCTGTGCCTTCGGCGTCGCAGGGCGCGCCGGGCGGTTTCCCTCGCTCCACTGGCGCCCGTGTTCCCGTACATTACTCGCTGCACCTTAAGGGTGGCGGCTGGCTGGACGATGTGACTGACTTCGGTGCCGGCGACGACGGCTTCGCGGGCTACCCGTGCCGACAGCATGACCTCCTTTGCGCCCGAGTTGATCGCGGTACGCTCAAGTATCAGGTCCACACCGTCGAGGACGGCTGGCTCGACTGGGTCGCCAAGGGCGACCGCAACGACACCGTAAACGGCTGCGCCGGTATCGCCGGTCATACCATCGACGGCGTGCGCATGTACTACGTGACGCCGAGCGGCGAGGAGTACAAGCAGGCGTGGTACCGCTCCCAGACCACTGCGCGCGCCGGATGGCTGAACACCGTGTGCGACGACGGCTCTACCTATAGCGGCGACGACTACGCCGGTATCTACGGCGAGCCGCTCGACCGTCTGCAGGTCTGCGTCACCGACGGGGTGCCGTGGTAATGGCTTTCGTCATGGGCGCGGCGCTCGGCGCGATTTTTGGGCAGCTTCGTCACGGTTGTCGCGCTCGCCCTGATCTGGGGCGGGAGCGACCGCGGGCGATAATAGCAAAAGGGGCCGTGGCGGTTCGTCGCCACGGCCCCTTTCTCGTATCCCTCGAATATCCTAAGTTGCCGCCAAACCCTAGGTATGGTCAGCGTGTTGCGGTACCGTCAGCGTGTTTTACCTGATGGTCAGCATCAATAGCGAGCTGCGGCAAACTGTCTCAGTACTGCCACATGTGGTTGACGGGGCCGGAACCTTTGCCCATGTTAAAGCCGGCGGCGAGGGCGCCGGTTAGGTAGGCCTTGCCGGCGTTGACGGCGTCGGCAAGATCCATGCCCTGTGCCAATGCGCAGGCGATGGCGGACGAAAGCGTGCAGCCAGTGCCATGTGTGTTGCCGGTCTCGATGCGCTTGTGGCGGAACCACGTGGTGAGCGGATCGCCCAGATGGTTGCCCTCGTCATCGAGCGGCGCGGGCTCTGCTAGCACATCGTTGGCTTCGTTGACAAAATGCCCACCCTTAACGAGGGACGCGCAGCCAAAGCGGCGGGTGAGGAGCATGGCAGCGTTTTGCTGTGTGCGCTCGGAATCGACCTCGTAGTCGAGCAACGCCATGGCCTCGGGAATGTTGGGCGTGATGACGGTCGCTAGCGGGAACAGGCGACGCGTGAGCGCCTCAGCGGCATCCTCGGCAATGAGGCGAGCGCCCGAAGTGGCGACCATAACGGGGTCTACGACCACGTTCGTTGCGTTCCAGGCGCTCAGGCGGTCGGCGATGACTTCGATAATCTCGACAGAAGAAACCATGCCGATCTTGACGGCGCTCGGGCGGATGTCGTCAAAGACAGCGTCGATTTGCGCGGCTACGATATCTGGCGAGATATCCTGCACGGCGGTGACGCCCAGGGTGTTCTGTGCGGTGATGGCTGTAATGGCCGTCTCGGAATACAGGCGGTGCGCCGTGATGGTCTTAATGTCTGCCTGAATGCCAGCGCCACCGCTGGAATCGGATCCTGCGATGGATAGAACGGCGGGTACCTTACTGCGATCCATGTTCGCTCCCTTGTCCGGTCGGATTCAAATGGGTCTTTTACCCCGCATTATAAAGATGCCCGGGCCGGCTGTATGCCGATCCCGGGCGGGCGATGCAATCTTTACGCAAATGTAAGCAATTGTTCACATGTCAACAATTGACGGACGTTGGTATGGAGAAATAAGCGATTTCGAGACCCGGCTAATCCTCCATGCCGAGGTCGATCGTGGTGCCCTCGAAGATCTTGTTGACGGTGCGGACGGCGCACATCTTGCCACACATGGTGCAAGTGCCCTCGGTGGCGGCGGGGGACTCCTCGTAGCGCTTCTTGCCCGTAACCGGGTCGAGCGCGCACTCCCACATGGCGTCCCAGTCGAGCTTGCGGCGTGCCTGGCCCATCTTGTCGTCCATGTCGCGGGCGTGGGGCACCTTTTTGGCGATGTCGGCGGCGTGTGCGGCGATCTTGGTGGCCATGAGGCCGTCGAGCACATCCTGGGCGTTGGGCAGGCATAGGTGCTCTGCCGGTGTCACGTAGCACAGGAAGTCGGCACCGGAGCTTGCGGAGATGGCGCCGCCGATGGCGGCGGTGATGTGGTCGTAACCCACGCCGATATCGGTCACCAGCGGTCCGAGCACATAGAACGGAGCATTGTGGCACAGGCGCTTCTGCAGTTTAATGTTGGCGGCGATCTCGTCGAGCGCCATGTGACCCGGGCCCTCGACCATGACCTGGACGCCGGCGGCCCAAGCGCGCTTGCACAGCTTGCCCAGCTCGATCATCTCAGCGGTCTCGGTGGCGTCGTTGGAGTCGTAGAGGCAGCCCGGGCGGCAGGAGTCGCCGAGCGAAATCGTCACGTCGTACTCGTGGCAAATCTCGAGCAACTCGTCGTAGAACTCATAGAACGGGTTCTCGTTACCGGTGACCTCCATCCAGCCAAACAGCAGTGAGCCGCCGCGGCTCACGATGTTCATCAGGCGGCCGGTCTCCTTAAAGGTCTTGGTGACTGACTTGTTGATGCCGCAGTGAATGGTCATAAAGTCCACGCCGTCCTCGGCATGCGCGCGCACGACTTCGAACAGGTCGTCCTTGGTGAGCTTGACCAGCGGCTTTTCCATGTAGCCGATGGCGTCGTACATGGGGACGGTGCCTACCATGAGCGGCGTCTCGTCGATGAGCTGCTGGCGGAACTGGCGCGTCTTGCCCGAGTTGGAGAGGTCCATGATGGCGTCGGCGCCAAAGTCCTCGGCGATCTTGACCTTCTTCCATTCCTCGGCGGCATCGGCCTTGTCGCCCGAGATGCCCAGGTTCACGTTGACCTTGGTGGACAGGCCCTCACCGACGCCAAAGGCGCGCATGCCCTTTTTGATGTGCACGATGTTGGCGGGAATGGCGATGCGGCCGTCGGCCACGCGCTCGCGGATGTGCTCGGGGTCGCGATGCTCGCGCTCGGCGACTTCCTTCATCTGCGGCGTGATCTGCCCGGCGCGGGCGAAGTCGATTTGCGTAACGAGCTTGGGCTCGGTCTGTGCGCTCATTGGCACGGCTCCCTTCGTTGGCATTACCCATATCAGGTTTGCGGGTCAGGGCGGGCGCGCCCAGTCTCAGCCTGCCGTCTTGTCCTGCAAGCTCCCCGTTTATGTAATGGGCTCAAGTATAGCTCGAATGGGTACGATTGGCCTAACGAGCGTGCTTGTGGGGAGGCGTACATGGAAGACAAGCATCTATATCGAGAGACGCAATGGGATGTATCGGCCGAGGAAAGCCGTGCGCACCATGGGTTGGTCGCGATTGGTTTTGCGGTGCTTGCCGTGCTGGTGATTGCCTTTTGTATTTGGACGTTTGGCGGTCGCGGCGGCGCTGCCTGGGAGTTTGAGGCCGATGATAGCCTACCGATTATGACGGTGAGGAGTACTGGCGGTAATGCCAATACGCTCGCCGTTCCGGGCGATTATTGGTACCCGTGCGATGAGTTTGTGCAGTTGCAGCTGAGTGGTGGGTCTATTCCTGGTGAGGAAATCGAACGCGTGACGTATGATGCGACGTTCAAAACGTTGACGGTGAAGCTCAAAGATCAAGGGGATGTGCCCACGACGATGGATATCGCGCTGACGGAATGGCGCCTGGAGCCCCCGTCGGGTGTTGCGGTGTCCGAGGTCGAGCACGTCAAGATTGTCTATCAGGACGGTTCGACAAACGGGATTGCAAAGGCCGACGGTCTAGCAGAATAGGTGTCGAGCCTAGCAGCCAATTCATAAAAGTTGCGGTGGAATAGTTCCTGATTGTGCGAAAAAGGCTCAAATAGGAATTATTCCACCGCAAGTTATATAGAGAAGGCTGAGCGGGTCAGTGTTGGGTGCCGGCTCTAGAGCATCTGTTCGTTGATGAACATGAGGGTGCCTAGGTATGAGAGCTCGGGGACGTGGCGATAGCCGATGTTGAATGCGGTAAGTTCGCTTGCATCCTCGAGCTTGTTTTCTGCCATCCACCGCACCATGGAGCCGCGCGCCTTTTTGCTGGCGGTCGACCGTTGGATGGGCTTCCCGTTGCGGATACCCTCGCCAAAGAGGCACGTGACGGCTGTGGCGTCGCCCGCGAGGTGGGGCAGAACGGCTTTGGCATACTCTACGCTGGCGAGGTTGACGATCGTGGTGTTTGAACCTGCCGGGGCGATAGCCCGCGCGAGCTTATCGCTCCAAAATGCGTAGAGGTCTCGGGCACCGTCGACGACAAGCTTCGCGCCCATCTCCAGCCGATACGGTTCGACGGCATGAAAGGGACGAACGCACCCGTAGAGGCCGGAGAGGATCCACAGATGGTCTTGCAGCCATGCGAGCTGCGCGGAATCCATCACCTCGGGTGCCATGCTCTGGTATTGAATGCCGTGATAGGACATGGCGGCAGGGGAGAGGTGACGGGCGAGTGCGGGATTGTCGAGATCGCCGTTCCCCAAGATGGGCTCGAACTCATGCAAAATGTCGAGACAAGGGGCCAGCAGCTTGTCGCTGACGTTCCACAGAGCTTGTAGGCCGCTGTCGCCTTCGGTTCGTTCGATGTCCAAGAGCGCATGGTGCAGCTGAGCGGTCTCGCGCGCAAAGGGCGGAATCCCCTGAACTTCAAAAGCATCTTGTGCCGCGCGCATTTGCTTGGCGGGTGAAACGATGACCTGGAGCATGAACTCTCCTCTGCCAAAAAAGTCGCGGCGGAATACGGTCTGCGCGAGCCGGTTGAAGGCCAGGTTAGTCCGTATTCCACCGCAAGTTATAAAGGGCTGGTTTGGTGCGCCTTACAAGGGTTGGTTAGGCGCGCTCGAGGAAGGCTTTGTACCCGCGATAGGCCTCGTAGATATCGGCCTTGTTGGCGACCTCCCACAGGGCGTGCATGGACAGGACGGCAACGCCGGAGTCGATGACGTTCATGCCATACTTGGCCATGATGTAGGCGATGGTGCCGCCGCCACCAGCGTTGACGCGGCCGAGCTCGCAGGTCTGGAAGTCCACGCCGGCCTCGTCCATGATGTCGCGGACGAGGGCCACGTACTCGGCATCGGCGTCGTTGGAGCCGCCCTTGCCGCGGCTGCCCGTGTACTTGTTAAAGCACAGGCCGCGACCCATAAAGGCCGCGTTCTTGGTCTCGAACTTGCCGGCATAGCCCGGGTCGAAGCCGGCGGACACGTCGGAGGAGAGCATGCGGCTGCGGGCGAGTGCGCGGCGCAGGGCCAGCGGGCTATCCTCGCCGGCGAGCGTCATGATCTCGGCGACGGTGTTCTCGAAGAAGCGGCTCGTCATACCGGTGGCACCCACGGAGCCGATCTCCTCCTTGTCGACGATGAGCGTGATGCTCGTGCGCTCCACGTTGGCGACGTCGATCTGGGCGAGCATGGAGGGGTAGGCGCAGACGCGATCGTCGTGGCCATAGCCCAAAATCATGGAGCGGTCGAGGCCCATGTCGCGGGCGGGGCCGGCGGGCACGACCTCGATCTCGGCGGAGAGGAAGTCCTCCTCCTCGACGTCGTACTGCTCCTTGAGGATGTCCAGGAACATCTGCTTGACGGGCTCCTTGGGGGCGTCCTTGTCGTCCCCATCGAACTTGACGGGACGACCGCCCACGATCACGTCGAGGATCTCGGCATCGACGGCGTCCTTGGCAGGCTTGGACATCTGCTCGCTCGAGAGGTGGATCAGCAGGTCGGAGATGGTAAAGACCGGGTCGTCCGCCTTGTCGCCGATATTGATGTCGACGGTGGTACCGTCCTTTTTGCAGATGACGCCCACGAGTGCGAGCGGGGAGGCTACCCAGTGGTAGCTCTTGACGCCGCCGTAGTAGTGCGTGTCGAGGTAGGCCATGTCGCCGGCCTCGAAGGCGGGATTCTGCTTAAGGTCCAGGCGCGGCGAGTCCACGTGGGCGCCCAGGATGTTAAAGCCCTGCTCGAGCGGGGCGGTGCCCAGGTTGACGAGCATAAGGTCCTTGCCGTGGTTGGCGGCGTACACCTTGTCGCCTGCCTTGAGCTCGCGGCCCTCGGCGATCACGGTCTCCAGGTCGACGTATCCCGCCTCCTCGGCCATCTTGATGCCGGTCTTGACGCACAGGCGCTCGGTCTTGTTCTCGCTCAAAAACTGCTTATAGCCGCGGCAAAGCTCCTCGAGCTCCTCGACTTGCTGTGGCGTGTACTTTTTCCATGCGCAGGGACGCTCCATGACGCAGGCTCCTTTCGGATCGATCGTGCTGGTTGATGTACCGTGAGCCATCGTATCACGCGCGGGCCCGCGGCGGCAGGGAAGCCTGATGTGCGGTGGCCGCGGGGCGGGGAGCGTGTAAACTGGTGTGAGCAAACCGTGCCCAGCCCAAAGCGAGGTATTCAATATGTCTGACAAGCGCCGCACCTTTGCCGTTATCGACGGCAACTCGCTCATGCACCGCGCCTTCCACGCCGTGCCGCCCACCATGAATGCGCCGGACGGCCGCCCCACCAACGCGATCTTCGGCTTTCTGAACATGTTTCTCAAGATGATCGATGCCTTTAACCCCGACGGTGTGGTCGTGGCGTTTGACAAGGGCAAACCGCGCGTGCGCATGGAGATGCTGCCGCAGTATAAGGCGCAACGCCCGCCCATGGACCCCGATCTGCATGCGCAGTTTCCGATGATCAAGGAGCTGCTCACCGCGCTCAACGTGCCGATTCTGCAGTCCGAGGGCTGGGAAGGCGACGATATCCTGGGAACCATGGCGCGCCTGGGTGAAGAGGCCGGCTGCGACATGCTGCTGGTGACCGGCGACCGCGACATGTATCAACTCGTGACCGAGCACGTCAACGTGGTCTCGACCCGCAAGGGCCTGTCCGACGTGGCGATCATGACGCCCGAGAGCGTGGACGACCTGTATCACGGCATTACGCCGGCGCTCGTGCCCGATTTTTACGGTCTAAAGGGCGATACGTCGGACAACATTCCCGGCGTACCGGGCATCGGCCCCAAAAAGGCGAGCGCGCTCATCGCACAGTACGGCAGCTTGGACGAGGTCATCGCGCATGCCGACGAGGTCAAGGGCAAGATGGGCGAGAACCTGCGTGCGCACATCGACGATGCGCTGCTGAGCCGCAAGGTCGCAACCATTCGCACCGATGCGCCCGTCGAGCTCGACTTTGACGAAACGTCCTTCCCGGCGTTTTCTGCCGACGAAGTGTCCGCGGCGCTGGGCACACTTGGTATCACCGCCATGCAGAACCGTTTCTTGGCGCTGGTCGGCGGCGAGGGCGGGGCTGCTGCTGCCTCCAGTGTGGTTGAGATACCTGCTATGGTTCGCGCAGCCGCCGGCGATGCCGACGCGCTTGGTGCCGTTGCGGCTGAGGTCTCCCGCGCGATTGATGCCGGCGAGTGGGTCGCCGCCGTGGTGGACGACGACAAGGAAGAGGGCGCGCTCTTTGGACTGACGCGCACGCTGTGGTTGGCGACGTCCAAGGGCCTGTTCGCGCTCGAGGAGGGCGACAGCTGTGCGGCGGCTGAGGTTGAGGGCTTCAACTTCGTTCACGGCGTGATTGCCGGCGTGCTCGCGCGTCTGTTTATGGAGGGTCGCGTGGCGACCCCGGATATGAAGGCGCTGTTGCACGAGCTTTCGCCCGTCGATTCTTCTGAGCCCGAGCTCATGGATCCGCTCGCTACCGATTCCACGCGTATCTTCGATACCGTGGTCGCTGCCTATCTGCTGGATTCCGATCGCTCCGAGTTCGATGAGGCATATCTTGCCGATACGTATCTGCAGATGGCGCTGCCTGCGGCGCGCGGCGCAGAGGGTGCCGGTGAGGACGCTCCGGCGCCTGCCGCCCGTACTGCGGCTCTGACGCTGGCGCTCGTGGCACCGTTGCGCGAGTGCATGGCCCGTGAGAATGCCGCCAACGTGTTCGATGGCATCGAGATGCCGCTCGTTCCGGTACTTGCCAAGATGGAGCGCGCGGGCATGCTCGTGGACCCCGACCGTCTGCACAGTCTGTCCGAGGGTCTGGCGACCCAGATTACCGAGGTTGAGCGCAGTATTCGCGACCTGGCGGGTGACGAGACCTTTAATATTGGCAGTCCCATGCAGCTGTCGCACGTGCTCTTTGATGTGATGGGGCTTCCGACCAAGGGCCTCAAGAAGACTAAGCGCGGCTATTATTCGACCAACGCCAAGGTGCTGAGCGACCTTGCGCGTGACCACGAAATCGTGCGTCTGATCTTGGACTGGCGTGAGAAGTCTAAGATCAAGTCCACCTATCTGGACACGCTGGGCCCGCTACGCCGTGGTGACGGTCGCGTACACACTACGTACAACCAGACCATCACGGCAACGGGGCGTCTGTCCTCGAGCGACCCGAACCTGCAGAACATCCCGACGCGCTCGGAGCTGGGTCGTACCGTCAAGACGGCGTTTTCGGCAGGCGAGGGAAGCGTCTTTTTGGCGGTGGACTACTCGCAGATCGAGCTGCGTCTGCTGGCGCATCTCTCAGGTGACGAGCACTTGGTGCGCGCCTTTAACGAGGGCGAGGACTTCCATGCCGAGACGGCGGCGCGCGTGTTCGGTGTGCCGGTGTCCGAGGTAACGCCCGACCTGCGCAGTCGCGCCAAGGCCGTGAACTTTGGCATCGTGTATGGCCAGCAGGCCTACGGCCTGTCGCAGTCGCTGCATATCTCGATGGCCGAGGCACGCGACATGATCGACCGCTACTACGAGGCCTACCCGGGCGTGCGCACGTTCCTCGACAACGTGGTGGCACGCGCCAAGCAGACGGGCTACGCCGAGACCATGTACGGCCGCCGTCGTCATATTCGGGAGCTCAAGGCCAAAAACCCGCAACTCCGCGGCTTTGGCGAGCGCACGGCCATGAACCATCCCATGCAGGGAACCGCCGCCGACATCATCAAGATCGCGATGGCCCGCGTAAGCCGCCGCCTGGAAGAGGAAGGCTTTGCCGCCCACATGATCCTGCAAGTGCACGACGAACTGGACTTTGAGTGCCCCATCGACGAAGTCGAGCGCCTAACCACCATGGTCCGCGACGTCATGGAGCACGTAGTAGACCTCCGCGTCCCCCTAATCGCCGAAGCCAGCACCGGCATAACCTGGGCCGACGCCAAATAGGGAAGTGCCCACAACCCTAAAGTAACCAAACCAGAAGGGGGCTCCTTGCCAACAAGGAGCCCCCTTCGTTCAATTAAATTCAGCCTAAGTATCTAGACACTCAAGACGCCATCTAGGCGGCAAACAAGTAAACCTAGGGCCTGGCCGGGCGGCACAGGTTAACTTTTCGTAGATTCCGCACGCAAAGAAAGCCACTTAATGTGGCTTTCGTCTTGCGCAGGACCTGACCGAGCGAAAAGTTATCCTGTGCCGCCCGGCCAGGCCCGATGGGACGGCTACCGGGCCGCCAAGATAGCGTCGATGAGCGTCAGTACGCCCCCGTCGTTGTTGCTCGGAATGCGCCACTTGGCGTGCGCGTTCATGTGCTCCTCGGCATTGTCCACGATAAAGCTATGCCCGACGCGCTCCAGCATGGGGATGTCGTTGTAGGTATCGCCCACGGCGGCAGCATCGGCAATATCGATGCCCAGGTGCTCGCACAGGTGAGCGACGCCGGCGCCCTTGTCGACGCCCAGGTTCATAAAGTCGATCCACTCGCGCCCAGCGTTGGTGACGTAGAGTTTGTCCGAGAACTCGGGGCTATAGGTCTCGCGGAAAGCGGGCTCGGCGTCGTAGCCGGGGAAGAAGACCGAAATCTTGTTGGACTCGAAATCAATGCCCTCAAAGCTGTCTACGTAGTTGATTGTGTTGTAGTAGACGCTGATCTCGTCGTGGTATTGATGGTCGCGGGCAAGCACGTAGAACTCGTCGAAGCAGCACAGGACGGGGACAGCGCGAGGATCCTCCGAGGCACGGTTCAAGACCTGCTGATACAGCTCCACGTCAATATTGCTTTTATAGATATAGCTGCCGCGATAGATCACGCAAGCTCCGTTGTCGGGACAAAAGGCGAGGCGGTTCTTGATGCCCTCGAACATCTCCTCGAGCTTGGGGGCGGGACGTCCGCTGGCGGGGCAGAATACGATGCCGGCGTCGGCGAGCTTGTCCAGGCGCTCATCAAGACCCTGGGGCAGCACACGCTCGTCGGTCAGCAGCGTCTTGTCCATATCGACGGCGAGAATCTTAATGTTGCCGATGTTGGCGTCCGATTCGTAAGTTTGCATAAAAATGCGCCTTTCGTTTCGAGATTGTTTCAGACGTTATAACCATCAACTAGTAGTCGAGCGTATTTTCGCAGGAATGGTGCGTATTTGCACCACGCTTCACAAAGTAATGAAAAAACTTTTCAGAAATTTGAATTTGTCGCTTGTGCTGCGGGCACTTTAGCGTAATATAGCGACCATCGAAAACGGAGACGGAAAAACAACCGCTTACCGAGTAAAAGGTACCGTTTACGATATTTGAATTGCGCCCGGCGATACGTGAAAGGAGAGGCAGATGCAGTTCGTAAAGATCATCACCACTGCAGACAATGCCATCCGACGCCAGCGCGCAATTTCCCGACGACGATAACAATCGTCTCTGTCCGCATGGGGCGAATTGCCTCAACAGAGTCATTTTGAGGTCGTTGGGTTTTAGCACGACATTGCTGCATGTTTCTAGGGCATGTATGTGCTGATTTTTGCTATTTAACCTGATATTGCACGGTATATGACCTTGAAATGACTTGCAACTGACCGATGTTCTAACTAGCTACCAAGGGCGAAAGGAAACAGCCATGAGCAAGGAAAAAGTCGTTCTCGCATATTCCGGTGGTCTTGATACATCCGTATGTGTCAAGTGGCTCCAGGACGAGAAGAATCTCGATGTCGTTTGCGTCTGCGGCAACGTGGGCCAGGAAGAGACCGGACTGGATGCCAAGAAGCAGAAGGCGCTCGACCTGGGCGTTCTCGATTGCCAGGTGCTCGACCTGCGCGACGAGTTCTCCGATGAGTTCCTGACCAAAGCCATCGCCGCAAACTCCATGTACGAGAATAAGTATCCGCTGCTCTCCGCCCTGTCTCGCCCGCTGCTTGCCAAGAAGCTTGTTGAGGTCGCCCACGAGTTTGGCGCGACCTACGTCGCCCACGGCTGCACTGGCAAAGGTAACGATCAGGTCCGTTTTGAGGCCGCCGTCAAGGCCCTCGACCCCGAGCTCAAGGTTATCGCCCCGGTTCGCGAGTGGGACCTGAAGTGCCGTCCCGACGAGGTCGCCTATGCCCACGCTCACAACGTGCCGGTTCCCGAGGGTGCCAACGACAACCCCTACTCCATCGACGACAACCTGTGGGGTCGCGCCATCGAGTGCGGTCACCTGGAGGACCCTTGGAATGAGCCGCTCGATGACGCTTGGGTTATGACCAAGAACCCCGAGGACACGCCTGACACCCCGACCTATACCGAGATCGAGTTTGAGGCCGGCAAGCCTGTCGCCGTCGACGGCAAGAAGATGAAGCTCTCCGAGATCGTCATCGCCCTCAACAAGATTTCGGGCGACAACGGCTTTGGCCGTCTTGACCTGGTCGAGGATCGTCTGGTGGGCCTCAAGAGCCGCGAGTGCTATGAGGTTCCCGGCGCCCTGACGCTCATCACCGCCCACAAGGCGCTCGAGGACATCTGCGTCGAGGGCGACCTGCTCAAGACCAAGATCAAGCTCGAGCAGGATTGGGCCACCGCCGTGTACAACGGCCAGTGGTACAGCCCGCTCAAGAACGCGCTCGACGCCTTTATGGCCGATACCCAGAAGTTCGTGACCGGCACTGTCCGTCTGAAGTTCTTTAAGGGCAACTGCCATGTCGTCGGCCGCAAGAGTCCCTTCAGCCTCTACGACTACGGCCTGGCTACCTACGACCGCGACACCACGTTTGACGAGAAGGCCAGCGCCGGCTTTATCGAGATCGATACGCTGTCGCTCAAGACGTGGGCAAAGGTCCAGGGCCCCAGCTCTGCTGCCGCCCAGGCCTAGCGCCTCCTTCCCTTGGTATCCGCGCGGCCCATCCGCGTGATACATAACGGGCGCACGGGGTCCCTACCTTTCGTTATGCTTGCTGACACTTCTTAACATCGGTGGCCCCTACGTTCCGCCCGCATATATGATGCCGCGACTGTGGCTGAGTCCGAGCCCCGCCGGGGTTGTCCGGCGGGGCTCCTTCTATCAATTTGGCGGCTCTGCGCCTATATATGAGGAGTATCCATTATGTTCAATGCTATCGCGCATGCTTTACTTGCCCTCGCGCCCGAGTTCGATGCTGCAAGGGTCGAGGACGTCCCTATGAGCCTGAAGGCCTGGATCGATGGTTCGCAGGGCAACATCCGGAGGGAGACGTTGGGCGCCAAGTGCATGGCGCGTCACTTCTTTGCAAATTAGCTACATGGCACCGCACACGGTGGGGAATGTGTAAAACTAGCGGTTGAAAAATCGCTTTAGCGATATGGCGCATTGCTTTGGGCGCTTGTTTTGGTATTTGGAGAAAGGGGACGGTTCCATGGCTCTTTGGGGCGGTCGTTTTGAGGCAGGCGTGGCCGAGGTCACGCAGGAGTTTGGCGCGTCGCTGCCGGTCGACAAACATCTCTATAAGCAGGATATCGCCGGCTCTAAGGCGCATGCCAAAATGCTGGCGGCCCAGGGCATCATCAGTGCCGAGGACGAGCAGGCGATTGCCAAGGGCCTGACCGGAATCGAACAGGATATCGATGCTGGCAACTTTACCTTCGATATCAACGATGAGGACATTCATATGTCCATCGAGAGCGAGTTGACGCGCCGCATCGGCGAGGCCGGTAAGCGCTTGCATACCGGCCGTTCGCGCAACGACCAGGTGGCGACCGATACGCGCCTGGGCGTCAAGGCGCTGGCCAAGGAGCTCATGGAGGCCAATCTTGAGCTGCGCCATGTGCTGGTGGATGCGGCTAAGAAGTACGACAAGGTGATTCTGCCGGGCTACACGCATATGCAGCACGCTCAGCCCGTGCTGCTCTCGCATCATCTGCTGGCGTATTCCTGGATGTTCGCGCGCGACTTTACGCGCCTGAAGGCCGCCTTTGATGCCGCCGACAACTGCCCGCTGGGTGCTGCCGCGCTTGCCGGTACGAGCTATCCGCTCGATCGCCAGATGACGGCTGCCGAACTTGGCTTTGCGGGCGTGATTCCCAACTCGCTCGATGCGGTTTCCGACCGTGATTTCCTGCTCGATCTGCATTACGCCGGATCCGTCATGGCGATGCACCTGTCGCGTCTTTCCGAGGAGATCGTGCTGTGGTCGAGCTCCGAATTTGGCTTTATCACGCTTTCAGACTCCTACTCCACCGGCTCGTCTATCATGCCGCAGAAGAAGAACCCCGACTTTGCCGAGCTTATCCGCGGCAAGAGCGGTCGCGTGTACGGCAACCTGGTGCAGCTGCTGGTAACCATGAAGGGCTTGCCGCTTGCTTATAACAAGGACTTGCAGGAGGACAAGGAGAGCGCGCTCGATACCGCCCATACGCTCATGCAGTGTCTGTCGGTTATGGCCGGTATGATTTCGACTTGGACCGTCAACGAGGATGCCATGGCGCGCGAGTGCGGCGTGGGGCACCTTGCCGCCACCGATGTTGCCGATTACCTGGCTAAGCGTGGTCTGCCGTTCCGCGAGGCACATGCCGTGGTGGGCCATCTGGTCCTGATGTGCGAGAAGCGCGGCTGCAATCTTGAGGACCTGCCGTTTGAGGTGTTCCAGGAGGCAAGCCCGCTCTTTGAGCGCGACATTACCGAGGCGCTCGACATCCCGTCGATTGTCGCCGCGCGCACGACCGAGGGCGGCACCGCCCCTGCCGCCGTTGCCGTGCAGCTGCAGCGTGCCGAGGCGCAGCTCGTGGCCGACGAGGGCGTGTTTGGATCGCTGACTAAGGTCGTCGAGATGGGTCACGGGGCAAAGTAGAGGTTTGGCTGAAGCCGTTTTGGCCATTTATTGAGGAATCGTTTTTGCTTTACGGGCGTCTGCTGTTGTGGGCGTCCGTATTTTGTTGCTATGGGGGAGGGGCTTGTCGAGAACTTCTGTAGGACCTTTGGGCAGGTTGTGAAGGGGGTACGTTCGCGGGCGGCAACCGACCGTCTGCTCTGTTCGATGCGGTTGATGGGCGGTCGGATGGTACTCTAATCGGGCTTCGAAACAGAAGTGACACATATGGAGCGCTTTAATAAATTGCAACGTTTCAATAAACAGCTTTTTGTTTAACTGCAGCTAAAACTCTGTTACGATGCAGTCCAGGCGGGTGCCGGAATGGGACTTGGGCACGCGCGAACCTACTTGAAAGGCTACCTTATGGCTATCGAGAAGACCTTCATCATGATTAAGCCCGACGCCGTGCGCGACCGCAAGATCGGCGAGATTGTTGCTCGCATTGAGCGCAGCGGCCTTGTCATCGAGCGCATGGAGATGACCACGCTCGAGCGCGCTACCGTCGAGGAGCACTACGCCCATCTGGCCGACAAGCCCTTCTTTGGCGGTCTCTGTGACTTTATGACGAGCGGTCCGGTCGTCAAGATGGTCGTTTCCGGTCTCTCCGCTGTTGCTAAGATGCGCACCCTCATGGGCGCTACTAATCCGCTTGACGCTGCTCCTGGTACCATCCGCGGCGACTTTGCCGTCGATGTCAACGCCAACGTGATCCACGGCTCCGACTGCCTGGAGAACGCCGAGATTGAGATCAAGCGCTTCTTTGGCTAAACCAGCTTTGACTCCTTAAAGCTGTTAGCGTGTGGCTT
>USHA01000037.1 GCA_900554325.1 uncultured Collinsella sp. | reverse complement strand
CGGGCCTTAGTCGCTAGAACGGCGGAACCAACTACTCGACCGTGACGCTCTTGGCCAGGTTACGGGGCTGGTCGACGTCGCAGCCGCGCAGGATGGCGACCTCGCGGGCGAGCAGCTGCAGCGGGACACTCGCCGTGATGGGGCTGAACACGTCGCGGACTGCCGGCACGCGGATGATGCAGTCGGCAATCTTGTTGATCTCCTCGTCGCCCTCGGTGGCAACGACGATGACCTTGGCACCGCGCGCCTTGCACTCCATAAGGTTCGACACGGTCTTGTCGTAGGTGGCACTCTTGGTGGCCACAGCGATGACAGGGAAGCCCAGGTCGATCAGGGCAATGGGGCCGTGCTTCATCTCACCGGCGGCATATGCCTCGGCGTGCAGGTAGCTGACCTCTTTGAGCTTGAGCGCGCCCTCGTAGGAAATAGCGGCACCCATGCCGCGACCCACAAACAGTGCGGACTGCGCGTCCTTGCACAGCAGGGCGGCCTCATGAACGGCCTCGGTTTGGGTATCCAAAATCCACTGGATCTGCTCGGCCGTATCGGAAAGCTCGCGGAACAGCATGCGCGCCTGCTTGGTGGTCAAGCGGTACTTGACCTGCGCCAGCAGCAGGGCCAGCAGCGTCAGGCTCACAACCTGGCCGATGAAGCTCTTGGTCGAGGCGACCGCGATCTCCTTGTTGGCCTTGGTGTAGATGACGCCGTCGCTCTCACGCGCCACGGGGCTGCCCACCACGTTGGTGATGCCGAAGACCTTGGCACCCTTGATGCGCGCATCGCGGATGGCGGCGAGAGTGTCGGCCGTCTCGCCCGACTGGGACACGGCCACGACGAGCGTCGTCGGCGTGATGATGGGGTTGCGATAGCGGAACTCGCTGGCCGCCTCCACCTCGGTGGGGATGCGAGCCCAGCCCTCAATGAGATTCTTGGCAATGAGGCCAGCGTGATAGCTGGTGCCGCAAGCGATCACGTAGACACGGTCGATGTCGTTGAGCTCCTCGAGCGAAAGGCCCAACTCGTCAATGTCGAGCTCGCCGGCAGGCGTCATACGGCCAACCAGCGTGTCGCGCACGACGCGCGGCTGCTCGTGGATCTCCTTGAGCATAAAGTCGGGATAGCCGCCCTTTTCGGCCATGTCCAGATCCCAGTCGATATGAGTGACCTTGGGCTCAATCACGTTGCCGGCCTCGTCGGTGTACTCGACACCCGCGGGCGTAAGCTTGGCAAACTGACCGTCCTCGAGCACCACGACATCGCGGGTGGCGTCGATGAGCGCGATGACATCGGAAGCAACATAGGAGCCGGTTTCGCCCACACCGACCACGATCGGGGAATCCTTGCGGGCCACGGCGATCACGCCGGGCTCGTCAGCGCACACGGCGGCCAGACCATAGGCACCGACCACGTGGGTGCACGCCTCGCGCACGGAGGCCATCAGGTCGTGCGTCTCGGCATAAGCCTCTTCGATCAGATGCGCGAAGACCTCGGTATCGGTCTCGCTCTTAAAGTGGTGGCCGCGACCCTCCAGCTCTTCGCGCAGCTCGGCGAAGTTCTCGATGATGCCGTTGTGGACGATGGCGATACGACCGTCGCAGCTGGTGTGGGGGTGAGCGTTAACGACGGAGGGCTTGCCGTGGGTGGCCCAACGGGTGTGGCCGATACCGCAGGTGGCGTCGCTGTCGATGTTGGAAAGCTCGCTCTCCAGGCCCGCGACCTTGCCCACGCGGCGGATGACGTCGAGGTGCGCCGCGGCGCCCTCGCCCACCTCGAGCGCGACGCCCGAGGAGTCATAGCCGCGATACTCCATACGCTTGAGGCCCGTGACCAGGATGTTCTTTGCAATATCAGAGCCGGTGTAGCCGACGATTCCGCACATAGGATAAATCCCTTCGTTCGCGTGACTGCAAGACGTCCACGCACAGGGGGCGCTGAGACGTATAACGTTCGAGTATTGTACTCACGCAAACGCAAGCTGATATACCAGAAGTGGTATCTCAACTTAGATACCACCCGATGCACACACGTCCAGCCGGTCCAAACCACCACAAAAGCACCTGTCCCCTTCGTGGTGGTTTGAGCTGGCAACAGCGTTTCCCCAGATAAAACCTGCCAAAATAAACCTATCCCTTTTTGGTAGGTTTGGGATGCTACAATCTGGCTTGTACTTGAAACGCATCAAAGGGGCCGCTATGGCAAAGGTAAAAATCAGCGACGTCGCGCGCGAGGCCGGGGTTTCGCTGGGCACGGTTTCCAACGCGCTCAACCATCCCGAAAAGCTGCGCCCCGAGACCCTCAAGCTCATCAACGAGACCATCAGTCGCCTTGGCTACCTGCCCAACCAAAGCGCTCGTCAGCTCGCGGGCGGCGCCACCAAGTCCTTTGGCCTGGTGCTCCCCCGTCTCGATCACGGCTTTTCGCTCCAAATCGCCAGCGGCGCCCACAACGAGGCCCGCAAGCACGGCTACGACTTGCTCATCGCCAACGCCGATAACGACGATATTCTCGAGGACCATTACCTGCGCTACTTTATGGGCACCCAGATGTCCGGCGTCATGGTTCAGCCCATGGCATCCCCCGACTGGCACCCCGCCATGACCAAGATGCCCGTGCCGATCGTCCATCTGGACATCCATTGCTCCGAGCCCGGCTACTACGTAGCGGCCGACAATGAGGCCCAGGGTCGCATCATTGCCGAACTTGCCATCGCCCGCGGCGCGCACCATATTGTCGTCGTCGGCCGAGCAGCATTTATGCAACTCACCCTGCGCGTCCTTGGCATTCATAAGGCGCTCGCCCTGCACCCCGATATCAAGATCGAAGTCATCGACGCCGGCGAATGGAATACCGCTGCCGACGGCTACGGCATCGGTGCCCAAATCGCCGAGCGCCCCGCGGACGAACGTCCCGATTTTGTCGTCGGCCTGACCGATGTGTTGGCCTCGGGCGTCGTTTCGGCACTGGTCGACAAGGGCATCTCTGTCCCCGGGCAAGTACGCGTAGCAGGCTGCGATGGCAACCCGCTCGCTTGGAGCGGATCAGTCCCGCTCACTACGGTAGCGCCCCCGGGCTACGAGATTGGCCGCAAGGGCGTTCAATTGCTCATGGAGCAAATCGAGAACAAGGCCCCGGCAAAGATCAAGCATATCCGTGTCGGCTCCGCAGCACGTACCGTCACCGCAGTCGCCGCCGAGGATATCAACCGCCAAGAACTGGTACGTCCGTTCCTACTGGAACGCGCCAGCACCCAGGCAAGCAGCCAGACCGACGCCACGGCCATCAACCTCGGTGCGTATCTATAGCACGCCCGCGAGTATGCTAAGTCGCCGCTTAAGCAAAAGGGGCCCGACCATTGCCGGACCCCTTTTGCTTAAGCGCAAACGTGAGCAATCGCTCGTTTCAACGCCGCAATTTTCTAGCGCACAGTCTTGATTGCCGCCACCAGGTCGAACAACGTATCGAGCACGGCCTCGCAGCCATCCACCACGTCCTGCGGCAGCGGCACGATATCGGGGACGGCAAAGACATGGCAGCCGGCCGTAATGCCCGAGACGCAACCGTTGCGCGAATCCTCGACCACGGCACATTCCTCGGGAGCAAAGCCCGCGCGCTCGCAGGCGAGCAGATACATCTCGGGGTCGGGCTTGCCGTGCACGACGTCCTCGCCACACGTTACCGTTTCAAACTTGTCAAAGAGGCCGAATGCTTTAAGGTTGCGCTCGGCCGTAACATGGCGCGATGACGTTGCAAGGCCTACGTGATGGCCCGCAGCCAACAGCTCGTCCATGCACTCGGCAGCGCCGGCCTTAAGCTCCAGATCGGTCTTGACCATCTCGTCGCGAATCTCCTTGTGGCGGACATAGATCGCCTCGGCGGTCTTGTGGCTGCCGTAATGCTTATCGAGGATGTCCATAACATCGGGCAGCGTGCGGCCGATAAACTGATGGATCAGCGCTTCATCAATCGCGAGCCCCAGCTCAGCGGCGCCTGCCTTCCAGGCCTTAATCCCCAAACGCTCGGTATCGACCAGCGTTCCATCCATGTCAAAAATAACAGCCTTGATCATATCGGTCCCCCATCGACTCTCGCTGTCGCGTTGCTGCAACTCTACCGCATTTGGCAACTTGTATATAACGTATATACCATATTGCACTTTCGTTACACAGATAGAAGTCTTATGGCAAGTAACGCATTAGGATTATAGTTTTCGATCGAGTACTCAACGATAAGGAACGTTTCATGATTTTAGACACCACGGCACCCGCAGAGGAGCTTCAAGACAAGCTATCAGCGCTCGAGCAGCTGCTTTTGGCATACGGGCGCGTGGCTATCGGGTTTTCCGGCGGCGTTGACAGCAGCTTTTTGGCCGCCGTATGCGCCCGCGTCATGCCTACCAATACTCTTCTCGTCCATCTCACCACGCCGCTCATCGGCACGCCCGAGCAGGCTTCGTTTGAGCAGTCCGTTGATGGGCAGGCCAATGAGGGGCCGCATTTTAAGCTCCCCGTGCTCAATCTTTCGGTGGATCAGCTGCAGCTCCCCCAAGTGGCCTGCAACGATGCTAATCGCTGCTACCACTGCAAGCACGCCGGCTTTACCGCCATCGTCAACCACGCCAAGTCGCTCGGCTTTCCCACCGTCATCGATGGCAGCAATGCAAGCGATCGCGGTGACTACCGCCCCGGCATGCGTGCGGCAGAAGAGCTCGGCGTACGCTCACCCCTTATGGAGGTCGGCTTTACCAAGGACGAAGAGCGCGAGCTGCTGCGCGCATGGGGCTATCCCGTTTGGAACCTGCCGGCGGGAGCATGTCTTGCCACCCGCGTCCCCACGGGCGAGGAGCTTACGCGCGAGAAGGTCGATTTAATCCGCGCCTGCGAGGATTACCTGCACGATCTTGATCTGGCACAGGTACGCGCGCGCTTGATCGGCGGCTGCATGCATATCGAGGCCGCACCCGCAGATGTCGCCAAGATTGCTGCCCTCGGTGGCAACGCCGTCGATGCCGAGGGCAAAACCCCGCTGCCCGCCGTTATCGAGTCCGCGCTGCGCGAGCTGGGCTGCGACCATATCTCCCCCGAGGTCACCCCCTACATTCACGGCAACATGAACCTTTAGATTACGCCGTTTTACAAACGGCGTAACTGCTCGGCGCTGCGCGGGCTCCGGGCACGGCAATCTGACGTTCAACTTCACGGGCGCGACCAAAAGGTCAGCGCCCGCTTGTTTCACGTCACCTTACCGCACCCGGAGCCCGCTCGCTCACATATGCTCAACCTGGACTGCGTTAACTGACCTGTCA
Source organism: uncultured Collinsella sp. (assembly GCA_900554325.1). GTDB lineage: Bacteria > Actinomycetota > Coriobacteriia > Coriobacteriales > Coriobacteriaceae > Collinsella. Next base: position 14,038 of record USHA01000037.1, on the reverse strand, counting down.
ATAAGGGACAGGTTTGTTTTGGCAGGTTTTATCTTGGGAAAATATCGCGAGGCAGTCGCCCCTCTAGCACCCATCAAACTTCGAGAGACGATAGAGGGGCAATTCGGCTGCATCTACTTCTTCCGATAGCGGCGGTTGCGGCTCGTCGATGAACCCATTACTTCGATGAGCCCTTTATCCGTCATTTTTGGCAGATGGTAGCTGACGGACGAATTTTGGCATTCCGTCTCTCTAAAACAAGGCGCTTATCTCTCTAACTTTAGAGAGATAAGCGCCTTGTTTTAGAGAGGCATTAAGAGAGATGTATCGAATTCGCTGCTAGATTGCCTAATGCTATCTCTCTAACCAACCTTCTCTTTAGAGAGACATTTAGAGAGATGAGCGCGACCTCTCTAATCAAGGGCTCCACTCTTTAAGGTGCACACTTCCTAACCGTGCCCTAAGTTGCGGTGAAATAACTCACGATTAGCCTGCCAAAAAGGGATAGGTTTATTTTGGCAGGTTTTATCTGGGGAAACGCAAACAGGGCCGCGACACCTATATGGCGTCGCGGCCCTTTTCCTTGGAGAAGGATCGATTGATTGAACGGGATGACCGTCCTAGTCTTCGAGTCCGCTATTGATGAGCTCCGCAATCTCAACGGGATCGGTGCTCGCGCGCACCTTGTCGCGGAAGCCGGCGTCCATCAGCATTACGGCAGCCTTGGAGAGCAGGCGCAGATGCGTGGTTCCAGCCTCGCCGGCAGGCACGTACAGCGCGAGCGCAACATCGACGGGCACCCCATCGAAGCTCGGCCATTCAACGGGCTCGGTCAGTTTAAGCACGGCTACGCCCGGCGTGTGGATCGCGTCGCTTTTGGCATGCGGAACGGCAAAACCGGCGACAAGGCCGGTCTCGGCCTCGTTCTCGCGAGCAATGAAGGCGGCCTCTACGGCAGATGCGTCATCGGCAAAGCCGAGCTCGATGGCCTGCTCGGACAAATAATGTAGGGCGTCCTCGCGCGAGGCGGCGGTATACCCGATTGTCACTTGGTTGGCAGATACAAATCCCATGGAAACCTTCCTTACAACACGGACCTGACCGCAGCTTCGATGCCGTCGGCGTCCAAACCGTACTTGTGCAGCAAATCGACCGCAGGGCCGGACTCGCCATACACATCGCGCACGCCGACGCGACGCATCGGCGCCGGATGCTGCTCCGCGAGCACCGAGGCCACGGCCTCGCCAAGACCACCGATAATCGAATGCTCCTCGGCAGTGACCACACGACCGGTCTTCTTGGCGCTGGCAACCACCAGGCGCTCATCAAGCGGCTTGATCGTGTGCATATTGATGACCTCGGCATCGATACCATCGGCAGCGAGCGCCTCGGCAGCCTCAAGCGCCTCGGCGACCATAAGGCCACAAGCGATGATGGTCACATCGGACCCCTCGCGCACGACCACGCCGCGACCAATCTTGAACTCATAGTCCTCGTGATCGTTAATGACCGGCGTTGCCAGGCGTCCGAAGCGCATGTAGACCGGTCCCTCAAACTCATAGGCGGCGCGCACGCAAGCGCGAGCCTCGATGTCATCGGCGGGAACGATTACCGTCATACCCGGGATCGTGCGCATGAGCGCGATGTCCTCGCAGCACTGATGCGTGGCGCCGTCTTCACCGACCGAGATACCCGCATGCGTGGCACCGATTTTGACGTTGAGGTGCGGATAGCCAATGGAATTACGCACTTGTTCGTACGCGCGGCCGGCGGCGAACATGGCAAAGGTGCTCGCAAAGGCGACGTGGCCCGTGGTCGCAATGCCGGCGGCGAGCCCCATCAAGTTGCTCTCGGCAATGCCGGCATCGTAGAAGCGCTCAGGGTGCGCAGCCTTAAACTTACCCGTCTGCGTAGCGGCAGCCAGGTCGGCATCGAGCACTACAAAGTCATCGTGCTCATTGCCCAGCTCGACGAGCGCCTCGCCGTAGCTTACGCGCGTGGCGACTTTTTTGACCTCTGCCATTAGAGCTCCTCTCCTGCTGCCGCAAGCTCGGCCATGGCCTGCTCAAACTGTTCATCGTTGGGCGCCTTGCCATGCCAGCCAACCTGGTTCTCCATAAAGGAGACGCCTTTGCCCTTCACCGTCTCGGCGATGATAGCGACGGGCACGCCGGTCACCTCACGAGCCTCGGCGAAAGCCGCCTCAATCTGTGTCATGTCGTTGCCATCGGCTAGCTCGATCACATGCCACTTAAAGGCGCGGAACTTGTCAGCGAGCGGCATGGCCGAGTTGACCTCATCGATCGTGCCGTCAATCTGCAAGCCGTTGTGGTCGACGACGGCAACAAGATTGTCGAGCGCATGGTTGCCGGCAAACATGGCCGCCTCCCACACCTGGCCCTCCTCGCACTCGCCGTCGCCCAGCAACGTGTAGACGCGGTAGCTGTCACCCCAGTGCTTTGCGGCGAGTGCCATTCCAACCGCGGCGGAGATACCCTGACCGAGCGATCCGGTGGACATATCGATGCCCGGGGTGTCGTTCATGTTGGGATGGCCCTGCAGTCGGCTGCCAATATGGCGGAGCGTCTCGAGCTCTTCGACGGGAAAATAGCCGCGATTTGCCAACACCGAATACAGGCCCGGCGCCGCGTGACCCTTGGAGAGCACAAAGCGATCGCGATCGGCCTTGTGAGGGTCAGCAGGATCGATATTCATTTCCTCAAAGTACAGATACGTCATGATGTCGGCAGCACCGAGCGATCCACCCGGATGTCCCGACTTGGCCGCGTGAACCGCAGTCACGACACCCTTCCTGACCTCATTGGCGACCTTCGCCAGCTCCTGGTTGGTCATACGAATTCCTCTCTTGAGAACAACCCCGGCACCGGATGACGCGATGCCGGGGCAATCCACTCGTTAAGCCTGAGCGACGACCTTCTGCCAATCAGCCTCAAAAGAGGCAAGGCCCTGGTCGGTCAGCGGGTGATGCAAGCATTTCTTAAGAGCGGCCATGGGGACGGTCGCAATGTCGGCACCAAGCAGCGCCGCCTGGGTCACATGGTTGGGCGTGCGGACCGAAGCGGTGATGATCTCAACGGTGTCGTCGACGTTCTTGCCGGTCCAGTCATAGTTCTTGATGCAAGTCACAACATTGTCGAGCTGCGAGATACCGTCCTCGGCGATGTCATCGAAGCGCCCCACAAACGGGCTGATGTAGCGAGCGCCGGCGTTGGCGGCCATCAAGGCCTGGGTCGGCGAGAAAACAAGCGTCATGTTGACGCGCACACCTGCGTCGGCCAGGGCGCGGCAGGCGGCAAGGCCGGCCTCGCACACGGGAAGCTTAACCACGATGTTGGGAGCGAGGGCGGCAAGACGCTTGCCCTCCTCGATCATGCCCTCGGCAGTAGTCGCGGTAGACTCGGCGGACACGGGCAGACCCTCGCAGAGCTCGGCAATCTTGAGCATATGGGGCTCAAAGTCGGCAAGCTTGCCGCCGGTCTTGGCGTACAGGGACGGGTTGGTGGTAACACCGGCCAGGCAGCCCCAGCTCTTGGCCTCGGCAATCTCGTCCAGATTGGCGGTATCGATAAAGAACTTCATGGTGAACCCCTTCAAAGGAAGCTAAAACTCAAAAGAATGGGACAAAGGGACCGCCCCTTTGTCCCATGTGCCGGGCCTGCAGCTGGGACATGCCCCAGGCCCGGCGTCGCGTAGGAAAAGCTACTTACTCGGCAAGAGCGGCCTCGATGCGGGTCGTGACGCCCTTGAGGTTAAGACCGACGACGTACTGCTTGATCGGGCGCTTGATGTGCTCGATCACAAAGCGCTTGCCGTCGATGTCCTGGGCAGCGAGGTTGCGATAGAGCTTCTCGACCTGCTCCTTGACCTCGGGATCGTTGAACGCATAGTGGCCGGAGACATCCAGGATCTTCAGGCTGAGCTCATCGTCGGCAAGGATGTCATCGACCTGCAGGTTGACGTCGTCGCCAGTCATCCACTTGCGCCAGCGCTCGGTCTTGATAGCCTTGACCAGCAGCGTGTGATACAGGTCGGAGGGGTCATCGCACAGACCGTTGTCGACCAGGATCTGCTCGGTGGCGCAGAGCTTGAGGTAGGCGCGGGTCTCCTCGGTGCCATACTGCGGAGCGACGTTGGAGGCGGTCACGTGTGCCGGGATGTGCTCGAGCAGCGTCGCGTCGTCCAGATAGTCGGCGTTGTGCTCCTTCAGGCCCACGCCATAGCGCTTGGCCATATCGGCAAGCTCGCGGGCGTTCTTGAAGTTGTAGTGACCGACCTGCTCCGTCCAGCGGGTAAGGGTGCCGGTCTGGCCGACGATAAAGGTGGGCATGGGGCAGCCGCGCTTCTCGAGCTCGGGCTGCAGCTGAGAAATGAACTCCTCGTACTTATCGGTAGAGGTCAAGCCGCCATTGGTCTCCTCGGTACCGACCTCATAGGCGACCTCGGGCAGGTTATGCTCGCGACGGTACTGCTCAAGGTAGTCGATAAGATCGATCGTGCGGCGAAGCACCACGTCGAGCGGAATAACCTTGCCGATCTGATAGGGATCCTTGGTGGGGTCGACCATCAGCAGGTCAAAGCCTGCCTCCATGTCGGCGACGAAGGACTTGCGGGCGAGCTCCATGGCCTCGTCCTCGGGCAGGTGGGCGTTACGCTCCTCGTCGCGCTGCCACGGACCGCCGTGATCTCGGCACAGGTAGTACGGACCGGTGTAACCCACCTCGTCGGCGACCTTCTTGATGTCGGCGGCAAAGCGCGTCTGGTCCCAACCGTTGACGTAGCCGGCGCCCATCTCGTCCATATCGACCTGGTTGCGGCTGGCGATAAACATGGGCGGGAAATCCTCGTCCTTGGCAAGCTCGAACACGGCCTGAATCAGGTTGGGGCTCATGGGGCCAATGCCGACCATGGTTGCGTGATCGCCGCTATCCTGCAGTTTGAGCATGCCCTGAACGGCCTGGCGGATGGTGAGGTTGGACATTTTGTTCTCCTTCTCCAGAGGATTTTTGACAAAAGTTCCCTGGGACCCAGATGTGGGCCCTATCAGTACGGATGGATTTTGTTGTGTAGGGGCGGTTGTGCGGAGTCAAATCCATCCCTCCGCACAACCGGAGTCCTTAAAGGTTTACTTGGCCTGCTTGTCGAGCGTGGGCTTCATGGCAATCAGGATTGCAGCGGCGACCACGGCGCCAATCACGATGTCCAGGCAGAACAGCGCGACGTTGTTGGTGGCAAGGGCGACGATAAAGCCACCGTGCGGGACGTAGCAGTCGATACCCTGGAAGGCGGCGAGCGCCGCGCCCACGGCAGAGCCGATGCAGATGCCGGGCAGGGTGTGGCCAAGGTCCTTGACCGCGAAGGGGATAGCGCCCTCGGTAATGCCGATGCAGCCCATGAACAGTGCGGAGATACCCATCTGGCGATCGGCGTCATCGAACTTGTTCTTGGCGATGAGCGCAGCAAGGCCGCAGGCAATCGGGGGAATGGCGACGGCGACGCGGAACATGCCGTTGGGGCCATAGATGCCGGAGGCCATGATGGCCATGGTGAAGGTCGAGGCGGTCTTGTTGATGGGGCCACCCATATCGAAGGCGGTCATAACGCCAATGACCAGACCCAGGACAACTGCGGAACCGCCCTGCAGGCTGCCGAGCACGCCGGTGAGCCAGTCCATCACAAAGCCAAGCGGCGTGGCCAGGATGTAGATATAGGCCATGCCCAGGACAAGCGAGGTCAGAATCGGGATGATCAGGATGGGCATGATGGTCTGGATGGTGTTGTTGACCTTCCAGGTCTTCATCCAGCGGACAAAGTAGCCGCAGATGACCGCCATGATCATGGCGCCCAAGAAGCCGGTCGAAACGCTGTTGCCGTTAGGGGTAACGACTGCGTTGTTGACCAGGTAGCCCAGGACAAAACCGGGGGCGAGCGCGGGCTTGCCGGCCATCGAGTAGGAGATGTATGCCGCAAGCACCGGGATCATCATGGAGATGCCGGCCATGCCGATGGTGTTAAGGCTCACCATCAGCGGGTTCGTAACCTCCATGCCGTTGGCGCCGGCGGTACCGGATGCCAGCGAGAAGGCAAGAAACACGCCGCCGATAACGACGATGGGGATAAAATAGGAAACGCCGGTATTGAATGCATTGAGCAGCGTCTTGCCAGGATCGGCAAAGATAGACTGCTTGGACGCCGGTGTCGGGGCCTGCGGGGCAGCGGAGACGGCCTTCTTCTCTGCCTTGGCCTCGGCCTTGGGCGCGTCAACGGCGCCACCCGTCGCCTTGATGATCTCAATGGCCTGGTCGATGATCTTTACCGGATCGGCGATTACATCCGAGGTGCCGACCTTCAGGAACTTGCCCTCGGCCATCTTCTGCTCAAAACGGTCCTCGTTCTCGACACCCACGTCGACGGACTCCAGGACCAGGTCGGCGGAGTCCACGTCTTCCTGCGTGAGCTCATTCTCGATACCCAGGCCACCCTGAGCCTCGACCTTGCACTCGATGCCACGGGCGGCGCATTCATCCTGAATCGCCTTCTGGGCCATATACGTGTGGGCGATACCCACAGTACAGGCGGCAACGCCTACGATCTTCATTGCTTCCCTCTTTTCATAGAGTTGCGTGCGCAAGACACCGTTTGCGGAGGCCTCCGGAGCATCCCCTGCCGTTTGGACTTGCTGTCTTTTCGACAAGAACAATATAGGTGCTCGTTTTTCTTAATGCCAGCTTATTTCAGTAAACGCGCAGGTCAGAGCGTTGGTTATGCGATTTAGTTATGCGTTTAACCAAAAATGAATCCTGCGATTTTGCCCTCGATTTCAAAAGTCAAGAAGTATTTGATTTTCTCGGTAGACGGCAGATGCGCATGCCGGTCACAAATTTCGACCCCACCCGTATGCCGCATTTGTTGCATACTCATATGAAAGGAAAAAGCCGCTCACCGAAGCGTATCCTTCACCAAGACTCAAAGTCATCATGTTGGAAAATGCTCATCTGTCGGAAGGAGTCGCTGTGGCAAAACAGCGCGTTACGATCGCAGACGTCGCTCGAGAGGCGGGAACCTCGACGGCAAGCGTCTCGTATTACCTCAACGACAAACGAGAAAAGCTTAGCGAGAAGACGCAGAACAAAATCGCGCGCGTCATTAAGGAACTCGGATACGTTCCCAACGCCCAAGCGCAGACGCTCACCGGCAAGCAAACCCACGTCATTGCCATCATCATTTTGGATAACACCAACAAATGGGCGGGGCTCGTTCTCAATGGCATGGAGCAGGTCATGCTCCCCGCGGGCTACCAGACGGTCGTTTGCACGAGCAACTTTAACCCCGAGACCGAGCTCATGTACGTCGACAAGATGCTCTCGCTGGGCGTCGATGGCTTTATCATCCAGCCCACGGCAAACTTCAAAGCCGTGCATGACCGCATTAGACGCGCCGGCAAGCCGGTCGTCTTTTTCGATGCGGCCATCTATAGCCCAGGTACCAGCTGGATCAAAACCAACCTTTACGACGGCGTGTACAACGCCACACAGGCACTCCTCGACGCCGGCTACGAAGATTTCTTTTCCATTGCCGCCAACATGACCGAAATGCGCACCCGCATGGAGCGTTTTCAGGGGTATGCCGAGGCGCTGGCAGCGAACGGGCAGCTCTACAAAGCGATTCCCATCGATCACAACAAGCCGTCAATCAACGAGCTCACCGAATACTTTAAATTCAAGTTCAATCCCGCCAAGCGAACCCTTATCTTCGTGCAAAATCAGTGGGCACTTCCCCGTGTCTACAAGGCCCTCCAGCCAATGGCCCATCTGCTTCCGCAGCAAATCGGCCTTTTGGGACTCAACTGCGAAGACTGGACTAATCTCACCACACCGACCGTCTCCACCATCATCGAGCCCGTCGACCAAGAAGGTCGCGAAGCAGCCGAGATGCTGCTCGCCCTACTTGACGGAAGCAGCGAACCCGGCGAGCAGCGCATTCTCGAGTGCAAGCTCAACTGGCTCGACTCCACCTCGATCTAGACCGCGGGACAAATGAATCAGTAGCGTTTGTCTCAAATCTTAAGCATTTGTTCGACAGAACGGCCCCTGCCGGCTCCTGCTAGACTGGTAGATTCCCAACCGTCCATCCAGGAGCCTCCATGTCGCGCAAGTCCGCCTACAAGCAAGTACTTTCCATCGGCACCGCCGTGGTGCTGGGGTTTGCGCTGTTCACAGGGTCGCTCGACGGGGCGCCCAAGCTGTTGTCGCCGCAAAGCGATGAGCAGGCAGCGGCTCTGGCCGAGAAGCAAGACGAGAGTCCCAGCCGCACCGACGACGAGGCGGACCTGGTTGCCCGACTCGAATCGGGAACAGCGAGCTCCTCGGACTCTCAAAATAGCCAAGACTCTGGCGATGGCTCCGATTCCGCCGCAACCGACACCGGCGACGGCGCTTCCGCGGACAGCGCCGCCACCCCCATCGACGAGGTCGAAAACCCCGACCTCAACCGCGCCCGCGGTGTTTATCTCAGCAGCATTCCCGACTACGCCGGCAACCCCTATGTTGCCCTTCGCGCCGACAGCACGCACCCGCTCGGCACGCCATCATTCACACTCGATGAATACGAGCGCGCTACAGAAGAGGGTTGCTTTAAGAAGTTCTCCAAGCTCGACAGCTTGGGCCGCACCCGCAAAGCGCTTGCCTGCGTGGGCCCCGAATCACTCGGTCAAGGCGAGCGCGGCGATATCTCGCGTATCCACCCTGCCGGCTGGCGCCAGCAGCGCTACGACTTTATTCCGGGCCAGAGCCTCTACAACCGCTGTCACCTCATCGCCTGGTCGCTCTGCGGCGAAAACGCCAACCGCAAGAATCTCCTCACCGGCACGCGTTATCTCAACGAGACGGGCATGCTGCCGTTTGAAGAGCAGATTCTCGGCTACATCCGCGACACGGGCAACCATGTGCTCTACCGCGTCACGCCCATGTATAACGAAGAGGAACTTGTCTGCCGTGGCGTGCGCCTTGAGGCGCAATCGGTCGAGGACCACGGCAAGACCCTCTGCTTCCACGTATATTGCTACAACCTGCAGCCGCACGTGCAGATCGACTACGCCACCGGTCGCAACCAGGCATCCGGAGACTAGTGCCGACCGCGCCACCCGTAACCCAAAGATGATCTGTTTTCCTCCGTCCCCCAGGGATCAAAAAGGACCGCTCTGGGTTACCCAGAGCGGTCCTTGCATCGGCATATATGTTGCAGGCAACGCCACACGCTACTTGGCGCGGCCCTCCTCATAGCGCTCGACCAGCTTGGCCTGAACGTCATAGGGAACCTGCTCGTAGCCAGCGGGCTTCATGGTAAAGTCGCCCGTGCCGCGCGTGATAGAGCGTAGGCGCGTCGAATAATCCGTCAGCTCGGCGAGAGGTGCCTGGGCGATGACCACGGTGTCGCCGCGTTCATCGGTCTCCATACCCGTCACGCGACCGCGCGAGGCCGAGATGTCGCCCATCACAGCGCCGGCGTAGCTCTCGGGGATAGTCACCGTGATTTCCTCGATGGGCTCCAGCACCACCGGGTCGGCATCGGCGCATGCCTTGCGCAGGCCGATGCGAGCCGCCGCACGGAACGCCATCTCGTTGGAGTCGACGCTGTGATACGAGCCGTCGTACACAGCCACGCGAATGCCCGTGAGCGGGTAGCCGGCAATGATGCCGTCCTTCATGGTCTCCTGGACACCCTTGTCCACGGCAGGGATCAACGAACGTGGAATACGGCCGCCTACGACCTCGTCCACAAACTCATAGCCATCGCTCGTGCCGTCGGGCCCAATGAGCGGCTCAACGCGCAGCCAGCAGTCGCCGTACTGACCGGCACCGCCTGTCTGCTTCTTGTGGCGGCCCTGGGCACTTGCCGTGCGGCGAATGGTCTCACGATACGGAATACGGATCGGCACGCTCTTGGCAGCGACCTTGGTGCGGTCCTCCAGACGGTTGAGCAGCACCGAAACCTGCGCCTCACCAACGGCGGAGATGATAGTCTGGCCCGTCTCCTCGTCACGATCGATGCTCATGGTCGGATCAGCCTTGCACGCCTTCTCGATAAACGTATAGAGCTTCTCTTCGTCGCCACGGTTCTCGGCCTCGATGGCAATGCGGTACTGCGAGTTGGGGAACTTAAACGCCGCCGCCTCGACCTTACCGGTAATGGAGAGTGTGTCACCCGTCTCTGCCGCCAACTTGGGCGCCACGATAATGTCGCCGGCATAGGCGTGACCGACCTCGGTCATGTCGCGGCCGCACATCACATACAGGTGAGCCAGACGATCGCTCTTGCGGGTACGCGCGTTGATCAGCTCAAGGCCCGGCTCAAGCGTGCCCGTCAGCACCTTGATAAAGCTGATGCGGCCCTGCTGCGGATCGGCCAGCGTCTTAAACACAAACGCCACCGGACGGTCATCGTCGCTCGAGATCTTAAGCGAATCACCATCGATGAGCGGCATCTCGCCGTAGTCCGTCGGCGCCGGGAAGTACGTGGCGATGTCGTCCATCAGCGAGTTGACGCCCTGCTCCTTAATGCAATCGCCCGCAAAGACCGGCACAAAGATGCGCTCGGCGATCGCCTTCGACAGCAGGCCTTCAAGCTCCTCCTGCGTCAGTGTCTCCTCGCCTTCCAAGTACTTCATCATCAGCTCGTCGTCAGCCTCGGCCACCAGCTCGCACAGATGGTCATGGGCCTCCTCGGCCTGGGCACGATACTCCTCGGGAATCTCCGACTCAACGGCTTCGGCGCCGTTGCAATGGCGCGCCTTCATGCGCACCAGGTCGATGATGCCATCAAAGTCCTCGCCCTCGCCCCAGGGAAGGGTCACGGCGCCCAGGCGCGTGCCAAAGCGCTCCTGCAGCAGGTCCATCGTGGTCGCAAAGCTGGCCTCGGAGCGCGACAGGCGGTTTACGAACACCGCACGCGCCAAGCGCAGGTCCTCGGCGGCATACCAGAGCTTAACCGTCGTAGGCTGCGGGCCGGCCTCGGCGTCGACCACAAACAGGGCCGTCTCGCAGACGCTCATCGCGGCAAAGGCGTCGCCGATAAAATCGGGGTAGCACGGGGCATCGAGCACATTGATGCGCGCGCCCTTCCAGTCGATCGGCGCAATGGTCGTCGAGATGGAAAACGCACGCTTAACCTCTTCGGGGTCATAGTCGAGCGTGGGCTTGGTGCCGTCGTGGCCGCCCAGGCGGGCGGTCTTGCCGGAAAGGTGGAGCATGGCCTCGGCGAGTGAAGTCTTGCCCACCCCGCCTTGGCCTACGAGCACCACGTTCCTTACGTTACCGGTCTTGGGAGCACCCATGATGACCTCCTTGCAGGGCCGCGCGCAATGCGCGACGCCAACGGGGAGAGTTCGCGGTCGGTGCCATCCCGGGAGCAGCATGGTCGGCAGCCGAGCCGACTCACCCTCCAAATGTCCTATGCCACCACCCTACCCTCACGGGCGGCTGTCCATGCATACCTTTCGGCGCACGTATGAATACAGGCGGCGAGAGGAAGAGACAAGCTTGTGAGGCGATTATTGAACCCCGTCGATGCAAACAAAAAGCCGCCACAGACCGTAAGACCTGCGGCGGCTTCGCCTCAATTAATAGTTGAGTAAATACCTGAGCCTATCCCTCGATACGGCTCAAGAACTCACGGGTGCGCTGCTCACGCGGATGGTCGATAACCTGCTCGGCAGGACCCTCCTCGACAATGCGGCCACCATCCATAAAGATCACGCGGTCGGCAACATCGCGCGCAAACTGCATCGCATGGGTCACGATCACCATCGTCATATTCTGCGCGGCAAGGTCTTTAATGACACGCAGCACCTCGGCCGTCAGCTCGGGATCGAGCGCCGAAGTCGGCTCATCAAAGAACAGGATCTCCGGATCGAGCGCCAAGGCGCGGGCGATACTCACACGCTGTTGTTGACCGCCCGAAAGCTCACATGGCACCTTGTTCTCGTTGCCCGTAAGCCCCATCTGCGCGATCAACTCACGCGCACGTGCTTCAGCCTGCTCGCGCGGGCGCTTGAGCACGCGAATCGGAGCATCGATGATGTTTTTCATCACGGTATAGTGCGGGAACAGGTTGTAATTTTGGAACACCAGGCCGAATCGCGAGCGTGCCCGCTTGGGCACATCGCCCTTCGCATAGACCGCGCCCGAACCCGCATCCGTCGCAACGGCAAGGTCACCAAACGAGAGTGAGCCTCCGTCGAGTGTCTCGAGCAGCGTGGCACACCGCAGCAGCGTGGACTTGCCGCCACCCGAAGGCCCGATAATCGCCACGACCTCGCCACGCTTGACCTCGAGCGAGATATCCTTGAGCACCTCATTGCCGCCAAACGCCTTGCGCGCGCTTTCGATTTTCATCACTGAGTTAGTCATGGTAATAGTCCAGCTTCTTTTCGGCAGCGCCCAGCAGCATCTCGACGACGAAGTTAAAGACCCAGTAGATTAGCGCCGCGATCGCAAACGGCACCATGCTCACCTGCGAGGCGACCAGCGCCTTGGCCGTCGAGAACATCTCACCCACGCCAATGGCAAACGCCAGCGACGTGTCCTTGACCAGCGTGATGATCTCGTTGCCCATCGCCGGCAGAATACGCTTGGCGACCTGCGGCATCACGATATACAGAAACGTCTGCACGCGCGAATAGCCCAGCACCTCGGCAGCCTCGTATTGACCGCGCGGAATGGACTGCAAGCCCGAGCGATAGATCTCGGCAAAGTAACCGGCGTAGTTGATGATGAACGCCACGACGCACGCCGTCCACTTGGAATCGGGCGTGAGCGAAATGCCAAACACGTAATACGGGGCAAAGTAGATGGCAAACATCTGCAGCATGAGCGGCGTGCCGCGCATGACCGAGATATAGATGCGCGCAATCCAGCGAAGCGGCGCGATTTTGCTCATGCGCATAAACGCCACGGGAATTCCCAGCGGAATCGACCCGAGCAGCGTCAGCACAAACAGCTGCAAACTGACCAAGAATCCCTGGCCAAGCATCTGCATCATGACCTGAATAGACATTACTTGAGCACCCAATTATCGAAAGATAGACCATAGCTTGAATATTTATCGCAGAGGTCCTTGACCGTGCCGTCCTCGTAGAGCGCCTTGAGCGACTCGGCTACAGCATCGGCCGACTTGGTGTCGCCCTTCTTAAAGCCAACGGCGTAGTGCTCGCTGGACAGCGGCTCATCAAGCTGCGTATAGGCATCGGGCTTGGCGGCAAGCTGATACTGGGCAATCGAAAGGTCGCACGCCACGGCATCGACCGCGCCGCTCTCGAGCTGCATAAAGGCCGTGTTGTACTCGCCGATCGTGTCGAGCGTGGCAAACGTCGCTGCCAGATCCTTCTGGTCACCCTCAAGCACGTCCTGCGCAGCGGAATCAGTCTGGGTAATCACAGTCTTGCCGGCAAGATCGTCCCAGCCCTTGATGCCCGCATCCTTCTTGACCACCAGCACCTGCTCGTTGAGCATGTACGGCTCGGAGAACGTGTAGTCGTCCTCACGGCCCTCCATGGTAAAGCCGTTCCAGATGCAGTTGATGGCGCCCGAGTTAAGCAGCGCATCCTTGGCGTCCCAGTCGATGGCCTCGTATTTGACCTCCCAGCCCTGCTTATCGGCAACAGCCTTGGCCAGATCGAGATCAAAGCCGGTGTACTCGCCATCGTCACCCACAAAGCCGTACGGAGGGTAGGACTTGTCAAAGCCCACCACGAGCTTCTTGGACTCCGCAGCGCCCTTCACATCCTTGGCCGCGGCAGAGCCAGCAGCGGAGCCCTTGCCGGCACCACCGCCGCAACCGACAAGACCAAGGCCAAGCACCGTGGCGAGCGAGCCGGCTAGACCAACAAACTGACGACGAGACATATCGGCATTCATTGTATTCCCCCTTGATGGCACTTTAGTTAAGTAAAGTGAGTCATGTAACGTTCAGAATCATACACTTTAGCGTGATAGAGCACAAGGGAGGGGTTGCCCGCTGGGCTCCGGGGCGGGGGTTAAGTTTC
>USHA01000036.1 GCA_900554325.1 uncultured Collinsella sp. | reverse complement strand
GTGTTAGGCGCGCCGCCAGCGTTCATCCTGAGCCAGGATCGAACTCTCCGTCCAAAATAAATGGGCTTCGAGCCCGTCCGGTCCTCACAACTATTAGCTGATCGGTTCCGTTCGATTCATATGGTTCTAGTATAGGAAAAGGAATTTCTCGGGGCCGCCTCTCGGCGGCCTTGCGAAAAACAAATCCAAGTTAGACCATTTCAAATGGTTCGATGTCTGCCCGGATGCGACACTTGAAGTGTCCATCCTCGCAGTATCCGGTTCTCAAGGTGCACGCCCCGCGGCTCATCCGGTCCGACCGGGCCGCGCGGCAAGGAGATATATTGCCAGACCGGAGGGCCCCCGCGGGCGGGAATCTGGGCGTACACATTTCCTACACATTTTGTGATCCGACTAACGTTTGCCAGCCGTTACCTACCGCTCGCCGAGCATCTCTTCTATATAAGGCAGACTCATGGTTAAAGCGGATACGTCCCCCTAGCTAAAGCACAGCCAGCATCGAGCAACTCATCACGCTCTTCCACCGAGAACCCCTCGGCGTAGACGCGCACCACTGGTTCGGTCCCGCTAGGACGAACCAGCAGCCACGTGTCATCCTCGAATGCCAAACGCAAGCCATCCATATGACTAACGTTTTGCGGCACCTTGCCACAAATCGACTTGGGGTTTACGCCCGGCAGCAGGGTTCGTAACGTTTCGGCATCTTCGGCCTCAAGGCGCAAATCCCGTCGACCGTAACTCGTCTTACCAAAACTGTCCTCGAGTTGGTCGACCAGAACGCCCAAAGGCGCGTCCGTCTTAGCCATAAGCTCACACAGAATCAGACAGGCGAGGATTCCATCGCGCTCGGGCATATGCGCGGCGATGCCGATACCACCGGCTTCTTCACCGCCTATGAGGACGCCGCCCTTCTTCATCTCCGCCGCTATATATTTGAAACCGACTGGTTTGACGGTCACGCGGCAGCCAAGCGCCTCGGCAATGCGACGCACGAGCGTCGAGCATGAAAGATTGACGACGACGCGCCCCTCCAAATTACGAAATTGAACCAAGTCGCCCAAAACGAGCGCCATGATCTGATGCGGATGTATATATCTGCCGCGCTCGTCAACCGCACCGATACGGTCGGCGTCGCCGTCGGTCACCAGACCAGCGCAAGCTCCGTCATCGATAACCGTGCGCTCGCAAGCGTCCACCCAAGGCTCAACGGGGTCGGGGCAGATATCTTCTTGGTCAGACGCCTGCCCGGCGTGAATCTCGTGCACCTCAACGCCAAGCTCGCGCAGCAAGTCGGCTAGATAACCCTGGGCTGCGCCGCCCATGGGATCGACAACCACGCGCAGGTGCGCGCCGCGGATGGCTTCGGCATCGACAAACGATGCCACCGCCTGCATATAGTCAGGAATGATATCCGCGGTGCGATATTGCCCCTCGATCCCCATTGGCTCGGGAGCCATGGTCTCTTCGAGCTCTTCGATGACATCCTGGTTGGCGGTCGAGCCGTCACCCATGCGAATCTTGAGGCACAGATAACCCTGCGGATGATGGGACCCCGTCACCATGAGCGCGCCGCACGCCTCACCGTCATAAGCCGCCGCCCACGTAAGGGCAGGGGTCGGAACAGGTCGCGAAGCGAGCACGGCGTCCAGCCCGTGCGCTGCTAGCACGCCCGCCGCAAGCTCAGCGAACTCGCTCGCCAGGGGCCGGGTGTCGAACCCTATATATACCGTTTTGCCCGGATTGGTCTTTTGCCACAACTCGCCGACGGCATCGGCGATACGGGCAACGTTATCGGCAGTGAAGTCCTCATCGACGCGAGCGCGCCAACCGTCAGTTCCAAAATGAATTATCGCGCACACGCGCAGACACCTCACAGTGTTTGGATCATGGTACGCGTGAGGTATACCCGCAACACGCACTCAGCAACCTGCCGGCACCAGCATTCACCATTTGGGCAAATGCTGCCGAGGACATGCAAGCAATAAAAAACCGCCCCGTATGGAGCGGTTTTGCCCTTTATATATCGAGCGCCTCGGCCATCGCTGCCGTAGTGATTGCCGTGGTTCCACAGCAACTGCCCACCATTGCGGCGCCGGCATGTCTCCATTCGATGCATGCGCGCGCGAAAGCTTCGGGATTCTCGTGCCATACGGGGCCATCCTGAGTCTGGACCGGATCGCCTACGTTGGGACGCACCGTGACGGGAGTAGTCGCCGATGCAACCATCCTGGGCACCGCCGCATTCGCGGCCGCAAGCGAACAGCAATTAACACCAACCGAGTTTGCGCCGTGTTTTTCGGCGTACAAAACGGCTGCCTCGATGTTGAGGCCATCGCCCAGCAGGTTGCCTTTATCGTCAACGACAAAACTCACCAGAACAGGCATGCCGTCGGCGGCATCTCGGGCGCCGGCAAGCATGGGCTGCAGATTACGGATAGACGTCACCGTCTCGATCAGCAGACCGTCAACACCAGCATTGAGCAAGGCGTGCGCCTGTTCGCGCGCAATGCCGCGGATTTCACGATACTCGACAGAGTCCTCGGCAAACCACTCAATACCGATCGGGCCCATCGAGCCCAGCAGTAGCTGAGGGTGCGCCTGGCGGGCATCGTCGACGGCCCCGCGATTGACCTCCGCCACGGACGGCGCAATCTGGTCGTGCTTGAGGGCATAGCTCGATGCCTGAAAGGTATTGGTAATGAGCACCTGCGCGCCGGCGGCGACATACAAGCGATGGATACGAGAAACGGTCTGCGGCTCTGCCAGATTCCAAAACGCCGGTGGAATGTCGGCGGCATCGTACTCACTCAACAAAACACTGCCCATGGGGCCCTGCGCCAACAAGGTCTCGCTCGACAAGCGGCGCGTAAGTTCCTCGGCACCAAAGCGGTTGTAATAACTCGTATCCATATATATCCCGCTATTCCTCGACGCTGATTCCCTGCTTTTCGAGATAGGCGAGCCAGCGGCTCATCGTGTCCTCGGATAGCGCATGCTCCATCATGCAGGCCTCGGAATCGGCTCGCTCAAATTCGACACCGAGCTCCTGAACCAAAAACGTGCGGATGAGGCGATGACGGTACCAGATAGCCGTGCCAACCTCGCGGCCGCGATCGGTCAGGATCACCTTGCCGTAGTGCGATTGCTCGACAAGCTCGGATGCCTTGAGAGCCGAAACCGCTTTATTGACCGATGCCTTGGAGACGCCAAGGCGCTGCGCGATGTCGACCGATCGAACGCCGTTGGTTTCCCCCTCTTCGCTTTCAATGCGAACCATGCACTCCAAGTAGTCTTCGTTCGCCACCGTCAGATGTAGTTCGCGCGAGCTATTTGTCGTATCCATGATCTTCCGTCCCTTCTGCATTCAATGGCTGATTCTACCCCATCCAAGCGTCGCGGTATGCCGTGGCATACCGTGCTAGAGTTCTTGTTGCACACGACGACCAAGATTGGAGCGGTCTTTATGGAAAACACCACCACGAACCCCGATGTCCTCGAGCGCTTTTTGCGCTACGTCCAGATCAACACGCAGTCCGAGGATGCAAACTGCGACCAGGTACCCTCGAGCGCCGTTCAGTTTGACCTTGCCAACGTGCTGGCTGAAGAGCTGCGCGAGCTTGGTGCGGAAGATGCCCACGTGACCGAGCACGCCTATGTCTGCGCGCATATCCCCGCAAGTGCGGGCGCTGAGGACAAGCCCGCCCTGGGCCTGATCGCCCATCTCGACACCACCGAAGTTGCACCGGGTGCCGGCGTGAAACCGCACATCGTACACTACGAAGGCGGCGACCTGGTCTGCGGCACGGTTGACGGTAAGCCCGTTGCCATGAGTACCGCCAAGCTTCCCGCCCTGAACGACCTCGCAGGTGAGGACCTGGTCTGCAGCGATGGCACCACGCTGCTGGGCGCGGACGACAAGGCAGGCGTCGCCGAGATCATGTCGCTTGTCGCGCGTATCGCTCAGGACCCTTCTCTGCCCCATCCCGCACTCGGCATTTGCTTCTGCCCTGACGAGGAGATCGGCCACGGAGCCGAGCTGTTGGATATCGATACCTTTGGCTGCAAGTACGCCTACACGGTCGACGGCGGCCCCATCGGCGAACTGGAGTGGGAATGCTTTAACGCCGCCGAGGCGACCGTCTGCTTTGAGGGCCAGTCCATCCACCCGGGCGACGCTAAGGGCCGTATGGTCAACGCAGGCAATCTGTTCTGCGACTTCAACGCGTTGCTCCCCTACGTACAGCGCCCGGAGTATACGGAAGGCTACGAGGGCTTTTATCACCTTGAGGGTGTATCTGCGACCGTCGATCACGCCACAGCGCGCTATATCGTCCGCGATCATGACGCCGCCAAGTTCCAGCAGAAACTCGACCTTATTGATGCCGCTGCCTCGATGCTCAACCAGCGTCTGGGTGAGGAGCGCGTGACGGTCGAGATTAAGCAGCAGTATCGAAATATGGCCGAGATCGTTCGTGACTATCCCGAGCTTATTGATGTTGCCAAGGAAGCCTACCTTGCCTGCGGCGTTGAGCCCCAAGTGCTGCCAATTCGTGGCGGCACCGACGGCGCCCAGCTGTCGTTCCGCGGTCTGCCCTGCCCCAACCTTTCCACCGGCGGCTATTGCTACCACGGCGTCAACGAGTTCGTCCCGGTCAGTTCGCTCGTCAAGATGACCGACGTGCTCCAGGAGCTCGTCGCCCGCTTTGCATAGGGAACTCGAACAATCTAGGTAAGCAAAACCGCCCCGTCCTCAAAACCGAGAACGGGGCGGTTTTTGGTGCAAGGGGAGTAGTCAGCACCGCAGGTTGAGCCAACGTCAGCGAGCGACGTCCAAGGCGAACAAGTTGGCATGAAAAAGGCAGGGCATTGACCTTCTGGTCATGCCCTGCCTTTTGAATGACAAATTGTCGCCTTGGGCGGCGCGCAGCGTCGAGCCGTTACGGCGTTTGGTAAAACGCCGTAACTTAGTAGTTGGCCTCGTAGCCGTTACCGTCGCCGGTGGGCTCTTCGTAGTAGTCCGAATCGCTCGAATCGCCTGAGTCATCGGAATCGTCAGAGCTGACCGATGAAGTTGCGGTACCGTTTGCGTAGTCGTCAGACGTGTTGTTGTTCAGGTCGCCGATCGTAGAACTGGAACCGTCGGAAAGACCCATGGTGTTGGGACCCTTGGGATTCTTGCCGGCATCGACGCGCTCCATCATTTCCTTGAGCTCGTCCTCGTAGACAAAGACGTAGCTCACACCGTCGATCATGGTGCTGTCGTCGGCGTACGAGGGCAGGTTGGCCGAGTAGATACCGTCGACATCCATACCGCGCATGGCGTTGACCGTAGCCACGATATCCTGAACGCTCATATCGGTTACGAGCATATCGGACAGCGAATTAACCAGGCCAAAAATCTTCGTGGCATCGAAGTTATTGAGAATCTGGTTGGCAAGGGCGCCAAGCACCTGACGCTGGTGGCGCATGCGCGTGTAATCGCCGTCGGCATAGGTGTAGCGGCAGCGGGCATAGGTAAGGGCGGTGGCACCGTCCATATGCTGCTGGCCAGCGGTAATCTTAATATCCAGGTGCTCGGGGTCGTCAACATCATCGGTTGCGTTAATGTCGATACCGCCAACCGAATCAATCAGCGCCTGCATACCGTCGAAGCTGACCTCGGCATAGTGGGAAATCTGAACACCGCACAGCTCGTTGACCGCCTCGACCATGGCCTCGGCGCCGCCAACGGTATGGCAGGCGTTGATCTTCATGGTCTCGCCCTTGTACTCGACCTTGGTGTCGCGCGGAACGGAAATGAGCGTCGCCTGCTTTTGCGTGGGGTCGATGCGTGCCAGGATAATCGAGTCGGCACGATACGTATCCTCGCCCGGACGGCCGTCGGTGCCAAGAAGCAGCACGTAGAACGGATCCTTTGCCTCATCGGTGTCAACCAGAACCCGACGCAGATTATCGGTAATGACATTAGAATCGCCGAGCTTGCCCATAATGGTAGCAAACCACAGGCCGGCAGCGGTAGTGGCACTCAGCAGCACACCAAGCACGACAATGAGCGCGACGTGACGAATCGTGTGGCTACGACGACGTTGACGAGCGCGCTCGGAATAGCGAGCCACGTTATCGCGACTGTAGATCTTGGCCTGCGCACCAGTTGAGGGTCTTCGGGCGGTGGTATCCGCGAGGGGCTTTTTATTAAACATAGGCAACCTGTATTAGTAGATGACGGGATCGGGGACGGTAGCATGCTCGACATGCGCGCCGAGCGCCTGCAGCTTTTCGACAAACTGCTCGTAGCCGCGCTTGATGTGATGGATGGCCGAAACCTCGGTCGTCCCGTCGGCGATCAAGCCCGCTACGACGAGGGCCGCTCCGCCACGCAGATCGGGCGAGGTAACCTGTGCACCCGAGAAGCCCTTGACGCCATGAATCATGGCATGATGGCTCTCGATACGAATGTCGGCACCCATGCGCACCAGCTCAGAGGCGAACATAAAGCGATTCTCGAAGATGTTTTCGGTAATAACGGAACTGCCATCGGCAAGGGCGGAGAGTACCATAATCTGCGCCTGCATGTCGGTCGGGAAACCGGGGAACGGAAGCGTCTGGATGTCGACCGGCTTGATTCGCTCGGCACGGTTCACATGGACGCCATCCTCGACGCGCTCGCAGTCGATACCCATGAGCTCCATCTTCTTGAGCACCATGCCCAAGTGAATGGGGCAAAAGCCCGTGACATCGACACCGCGATCGTCGGCCATCAACGCACCGGCAACGATAAAGGTACCGGCCTCGATGCGGTCGCCCACCACGCGATGGGTAACGGGATGGAGCTCTTCCACGCCCTCGATGGTCACGACGGGCGTACCGGCGCCAACAATCTTGGCGCCCATCTCGTTGAGCATGTTGGCGAGATCGACGATCTCGGGCTCGCGGGCGGCATTGTCGATAACCGTGGTGCCCTTCGCGCGCACGGATGCCATGATGAGGTTCTCGGTCGCACCGACGCTGGCGAACTCGAGCGTGACGGTGGTACCGCGCAGACCTTGGGGCGCATTAGCGTTGATGTAACCGTGGGCGGTATCGAACTCAACGCCCAGGGCCTCAAGACCAAGAATGTGCATATCGATCTTGCGAGCACCCAGGTTGCAGCCGCCGGGCATGGCTATCTTGGCACGATGGAAACGGCCCAGCAGGGGTCCCATCACGGCGGTGGAAGCACGCATCTTGGCAACGAGCTCGTAGGGGGCCTCCCAAGAATCGACCTGAGAGGTATCAATCTCGAGCGTATGCTCGTCGAGAACATCGATCGTAGCGCCCATGCCCTTGAGCACCTTGCCCATCACGTGGACATCGGAAATATCGGGCACGTTCTGCAGCGTCGTCTTGCCCGGCGCCAGAAGCGTTGCCGCCATGAGTTTGAGTGCGGAGTTCTTGGCGCCCGAAACGGGCACGGAGCCTCCGATGGCGTGGCCACCCTCAACGCGGATAATATCCAAGGTCTACCCTTTCAAAAAGCATGCCCGGGATGGCTGGGCCATCCCGGGCATGATGTGTTCGCAAATGGTCGAACGCTAAATCGTTTGACTATTGGGCAAGCTTGAGCTTACACCATGCGATTTCATTATAGAGGTAGGCGCGGCGTGCATCATCCTCCGACAAATTACCCAGCTTCTCTTCAAAACCTTGAATATCAGCTTTAAGCTTGTCGGCATCGACGGTCGCCAAATCGCAAGCGCGCTCGGCGAGAACGGTCACGACATCGTCCGCAACCTGGGCATAGCCGCCGGCCACGGCAAACGTGTGGTCGACAGTGCCCATGGCCTTATCGGAAACGCGAACGTAACCGCGGTCGATCGTGCAGATCTCGCTGGAGTGAGCAGGCAGAACGCCAAACTCGCCATCCGTGGACGGAATCGACACAAACGCAGCGTCGCCCTCATAGGCGCAGCTCACGGGGCACACGATGCGGATACGCATAACCTACTTCTCCCCCATCTTGCGGGCGCGCTCGCGCACGTCCTCAATCGTGGAAGCATAGCGGAAAGCCTGCTCGGGCAGGTAATCGGCCTTGCCGTCGACAATCTCGGCGAAAGAGCGGACGGTATCCTCGACGCGGACGTAGACACCGGGGTTGCCGGTGAACTTCTCGGCGACGTGGAAGGACTGCGAGAGGAACTGCTGAATCTTACGGGCACGGTTGACCGTAAGGCGCTGCTCCTCGGACAGCTCGTCCATACCCAGAATGGCGATGATGTCCTGAAGGTCGGAGTACTCCTGCAGGAGCTCCTGGACCTTGACGGCGACACGGTAGTGCTCCTCGCCGACGATCGAGGGATCGAGAGCGTCGGAGGAAGATGCGAGCGGGTCGATAGCCGGGAACAGGCCGAGCGACGAAATGCTACGCGAAAGAACCGTGGTGGCGTCGAGGTGCGTAAACGTCGTGGCAGGCGCCGGGTCGGTCAGGTCGTCTGCGGGGACGTAGACAGCCTGGACGGAGGTAATGGAGCCCGTCTTGGTCGAGGTAATGCGCTCCTGGAGGTCGCCCATCTCGGTTGCCAGCGTGGGCTGGTAACCAACGGCGGACGGCATACGGCCCAGCAGTGCGGAAACCTCGGAACCTGCCTGGGAGAAGCGGAAGATGTTGTCGATGAACAGCAGAACGTCCTGGCCGCGGTCGCGGAAGTACTCAGCGGTGGTAAGGCCGGCCAGACCGATGCGCAGACGCGCTCCGGGCGGCTCGTTCATCTGGCCATAGACCAAACAGGTCTTGTCGATAACGCCAGACTCGCTCATCTCGAGGAACAGGTCGGTGCCCTCGCGGGTACGCTCGCCGACGCCGGTGAACACCGAGGTGCCGCCGTGCTCCTGGGCGAGGTTGTTGATGAGCTCCTGAATCAGAACGGTCTTGCCGACGCCGGCGCCGCCGAACAGGCCCGTCTTGCCGCCACGGATGTAGGGCTCGAGCAGGTCGACGGCTTTGATGCCGGTCTCGAAGATCTCGGTCTTGGTGGTGAGCTCGTCGAAACGGGGCGCTGCATGGTGGATGGGGTAGAACTCCTCCACCTCGGGCATGGGCTTGCCGTCGACGGGCTTGCCCATGACGTTCCAAATGCGGCCGAGCGTCTTGGGACCAACGGGCATCTTCATGGGCTCACCGGTATCGGTAGCGATGAGGCCGCGCTGCAGGCCGTCGGTCGAGGACATGGCGACCGTGCGGACGACGCCGCCCGGAAGCTGGCTCTCGACCTCGAGGATCGTGCTCAGGTGACCGATCGGGGTCTCGGCCTCGACCGTGAGCGCGTTGTAGATCGGGGGCACCGCGCCGTCAAACTTGACGTCGACGACAGGGCCGATGATTCGCACGATGCGACCATCACCGGCAGTCGTCTTCTTGGTGGCTTCCTCGACCGCAAGCTTTACGGTGTTATTAGCCATTACTGTTCCTCCAATGCTGAGGCTCCGCCGACGATCTCGTTAATCTCGGTCGTGATCGAAGCCTGGCGCACGCGACTATACGTGCGGGTAAGGGTCGAGATGATCGCGGTGGCGTTTTCCGTCGCGGAGTGCATGGCCTTGCGGCGTGCACCCTGCTCGGCAGCCGCCGAATCGATCAGGGCCTGGTAGATGACCGTCAGGATATAAGACGGCACAAGCTTGCCGAGAACATGCTCGGGAGAGGGCACGAACTCGAACGTGGACGAGATGCGCTTAGGGGCGTCGGTCTCGTTCTTACGCGGACCGTGGGCCATAGCGATCATCTCGGGGTCGAGCGGCAACAGATGCTCGACGCGAAGCTCCTGATCCACGCGGTTCTTGGCGTGGTGGTAGACAAGCTCGACACGGTCAAGCTCACCGGCACGATACGCATCGCAGATATGAGAGGAGATCATGCGGGCCTGATTGAAATCGGGCTCAGAGGAGTTGCCCTCAAAGTGCATGACGACGTTTGCGCGGTCACGGAAATACGTGGCCGGCTTACGCCCGCACGCGATGATCTCGCACTCGATGCCGTCGTTCGCCCAAGAAGCGGCGAGCTTTTCGGCCGTGCGCTCCACCGTCGTATTGAAACCGCCGGCAAGGCCGCGGTCCGAGGCAATAACGACAATCAGGCAATGCTTGACGTTCTCATGCTTCTGCAGCATGGGATCGGTGCCCGAACAGGAAGCGTCGCCGGCGACCGTCAACATGACGTCGGTCAGCGCCTCCTTATAGGGCTCGGCCTGCTTGGAGCGATCAAGGGCACGACGGATCTTGGCCGTAGAGACCATCTCCATCGTGCGCGTGATCTGCTTGGTCGTGGTAACCGAGGAGATTCGCTTCTTAATGTCGCGAAGATTGGCCATGGGGCTTAGTTCTCCTCTGATCCAGAAACATCCGAATGGTGCTTGGCCATGAACTGCTGCTTGAAGTCGCCGATGACGCGCAAGAGCTCAGCCTTGGTGTCATCATCGATCTTCTTGGCGCGAACCTTGTCGAGCAGCGAGCCAAAGCCATTGTCCATGTACTCGATGAGCTCGGCACGGAAAGGCAGCACGTCGGCGATCTCCAGGTCATCCAGGAAGCCCTCGTTGCCAGCGAACAGCGTAACGATCTGCTCGCCAACCTCAAACGGCTTGTAGCGCGGCTGCTTAAGGAGCTCGGTCATGCGGGCACCATGGGTCAGCTGCTTCTGAGTAGCCTCGTCGAGGTCGGAGCCGAACTGCGTAAAGCCAGCGAGCTCCTGATAGGAAGCGAGGTCCAGACGGAGGTTGCCGGCGACCTGCTTCATGGCCTTGGTCTGCGCATCGCCACCGACGCGGGACACGGAAATGCCCACGTCGACTGCCGGGCGCTGGCCCTGGAAGAAGAGCTCGGACTGCAGGTAGATCTGACCATCGGTAATGGAAATGACGTTGGTCGGAATGTAGGCCGAGACGTCGCCGTCCTGGGTCTCGATGATCGGCAGAGCTGTCATGGAGCCGTAACCGTTCTTCTTGGACATCTTGACAGCACGCTCGAGCAGACGAGAGTGCAGGTAGAAGATGTCACCAGGATAGGCCTCGCGTCCGGGCGGACGATGCAGCGTCAGCGACATCTGACGGTAGGCCACAGCCTGCTTGGACAGGTCATCGTAGATGACGAGCACGTGACCGCCGGGGTTGGTCTCGCTGGCGGGCTTGCCGTCCTCGCCGTTGTACATGAAGAACTCGCCGATAGCGGCACCGGCCATAGGCGCGATGTACTGCATAGGGGCGGAATCGGCAGCGGTGGCCGAAACGATGATGGTGTAGTCGAGCGCACCGTGCTGAGCGAGGGTCTCGCGGATGTTGGCAACCGTGGAGGCCTTCTGGCCGATGGCGACATAGATGCAGACCATGCCCTTGCCGCGCTGGTTGAGGATAGCGTCGATGGCAATGGCGGTCTTACCGGTCTTACGGTCGCCGATGATGAGCTCTCGCTGACCGCGACCAATAGGCACCATGGAGTCGATGGCCAACAGGCCGGTCTGAACCGGCTCGCACACCGGGGTACGGTCGATGACGCCGGGGGCCTTGAACTCAATGGGACGACGGTGCGTGGCGACGATGTCGCCCAGGCCGTCGATGGGCTGGCCGAGCGGATTGACGACGCGGCCGAGCATGGCGCGGCTCACAGGGATATCCATAATGCGGCCAGTGGTGCGGCACTCGTCGCCTTCCTTGATGGAGTCGACGGCACCAAACAGAACGGCGCCGACCTCGTCACGGTCAAGGTTCTGGGCAAGGCCGAAGACGGTCTCACCGGTATCGGAGCTCTTGAACTCCAGAAGCTCGCCTGCCATGGCGCTCTTGAGGCCGGAGACGCGCGCGATGCCGTCGCCTACCTCGTCGACCGTTGAAACCTCATGCGTATCGACCGTCGCGGAGAGGCTCGTGAGCTGCTCCTGCAGTTTCTTGGCGATATCCTGGGCATTGAGGGTTTCGGACATTAGGCTTCACCTCCGTACGAATTAGCAGAGTTTGCGAGGGTCTCCTGCGCGATGCGCAGCTGCGTCTTGACGGTAATGTCACGACGCTCGCCGCGGGCCTCGAGCACCAGGCCGCCCACGATAGACGGGTCGACCTGCTCGATAAGGAATACTTTGCGGCCGAAGTCCTGCTCGCATTTCTTAGTGATGGTTTGACGCAGCTCGTCGTCGAGCGGGATCGCCGTGGTGACGGTCACGCCCACTACATCCTCGTCTTCCTCGGCAACATACTTAAAGGCAGCTGCCACCTTGGGAAGAAGGTCGAGCTGGTCGCGCTTGGACATGGTGTCGAGCACGGCGATGATCTCGGGGTTGGCAGAAGCCAAGCGCTCGATCATCTCGAGGTCCTCGAACACATGGTTCTCGGCCTTGGCGGCTTCCAGAAGGGAGCGCGCGTAGGTCTCGAGCACTTTGTCCTGATAGCGGCTAGTCGGCATTCAGGCTACCTGCTTCCTGGATGTAGCGCTCGATGAGCTTCTTCTGCTCGGCCTCGTTCTCGAGTGCCTCGCCCACGATCTTGGTGGCGACGGCAACGGACAGGTCGGCGATGGAGTTCGCGGCACCGGCGTAGATGGACTTGCGCTCGTCCTCGACGGTCGTATGGGCCTTGGCGATGATCTCCTCGGCCTCCTTGTGAGCAGCCTCGATGATACGGGCGCGCTCGGACTCGGCGTCCTTACGGGCCTCGAGAACGATGTCGGCAGCCTGACGACGGGCGTCGGTGACGATCGAGTCGGACTCAGCGCGCTTGGCGATAGCCTCCTGCTTGGTCTTCTCGGCCTCGTCGAGGCTCTCCTCGATCTTCTTGCCGCGCTCCTCCATGGTTTTCATGATGCCCGGCAGGGCGACCTTGGCCAGCACGATCCAGATAATCAGGAAGGCGATAAGCGCCGGGATGAACTCCGCCATCTTAGGGATGAGGATGTCCGCACCGGCGGCGCCGTCCTCGGCGAACGCGGAAACCGGCATGAGCAGCGCGGCCGCGGACGCGGAGAGTGCGATCGCGCTCTTCTGGGATGAAAGATTCATACTTGACGCTCCGTGCTATTTAACGATCAGCGCGACAACGAAGCCGATCAGAGCCAGAGCCTCGCCGAAGGCGGAGCCCATGATGAAGACGGTGAACACGCGGCCCTGGACCTCAGGCTGACGGGCCATAGCACCCGTAGCACCCAGAGCAGACAGGCCGATAGCAAGACCAGCGCCGATAACACCGAGACCGTAACCGATAACTCCCACGATTCCTCCTTTGTCGTGCGTGTCTTATTTCACGCAGGATAACCTTTTTATAACTGCCGGGCTCCATGGGTACGGGCACCGGCGGTTTAACGAATTGCCTTACCTTTAAGGCGCGAACGGAAGACTACTCCTCCTCCGCGACCTCCTCTGCCTCGGAGACATACACGGCGGTAAGGACCGTGAAGACGTAAGCCTGGATGGCGCCGACCACAAGCTCGATCGCATAGATCAGGATGAGGATGGCAAGCCAGGCCAGCGAAGGCAGGGCGCCGACGGCGTGGGCCGCGGAAACCTGCTGAAGCAGCGGCTGCATGAACATGCTCGCCATGATGGCGAACGAGCCCATGACCACGTGTCCTGCGAACATGTTGCAGAACAGACGGACGGCGAGCGTGATGAGGCGCAGGAAGGTCGAGAAAAGCTCGACGACCCACACGAGCACGTTCATCGGGAAGCTCACGCCCTGCGGGGCGAGGCTCTTGATGTAGCCGATCACGCCGTGAGCCTTGCATCCGTAGTAGATGAAGTACACGAAGGCGAAGATGGCGAGCGCGGCGGTGGAGCCGATTGCACCGGTGCCGGGCTTCATTCCCGGGATCAGGCCGATCATGTTATTGATCAGGATGAACAGGAAAAGCGAGCACAGGAACGGGAAGTGCTTCTTCCAGTTCTCACCCACGACGCCCTTGCCGATATCGTTCTCGACGTACTCGATGATGTACTCGAAACCGTTGACGAAGAAGCCCTTGGGAACCAGGGCCTGCTTCTTCTTGAACACGGCCAGGACGATCAGGAGCACGATCGTGGAGACGATCAGCCAAAACGAGTACTGCGTGATGCCGCAGCTCAGATCGCCCACGACAGGGGTGGAGCTGAACTCGCTGACCAGATGATTAATCTCATCAGGCAGCTTTTCAAAAATTTCCACGACTTACCTTTCGACCTCATGAGGATCTCGCAGCGCCTTGGCGACGCGAACCGTGCAGGCGGCCATAAAGGCCACGAAGCCGATCGCCTCGCCCAGGAGGAACATGCGAAATGCCTCTCCGAACAACACAAACACAACCAAGGTAAAGACGAGCAGGGCGATTGCCGAGACCGCCAGACTCACCATACCCTTGAGCATGTCCGCATTCTGTTTATCGTCAAGAACCGGCTTGAGCGTAAAGACAAAGGGAAGGAAGGCAATTGCGCCCGCGATGGCGCCTGCAACGATAGCGAGCAGATCGGCTATCTGAAACATTGGCGTCCTCACTTTCCTTTTTTAACGCCTCACAGAACAGTTCCCGCCAAACATTGGTGACTATTGTACGAGCCAATCGCTAAAGTACAACCGAAAAAGCATCGGTTAATACGCACCTGTTCGTTTTCTTAAGACCTTCTTTATGCCGCAGGTACGGTAATACGTTTTTCTCGAACCCTGCAGGGCAAAACGTCCGTTAACAGGAGTGCGCGTGGACGTCTTTTGCTCGCCCGCGCGCACCATTTCTTCGTATTTTCGACGTTAGCCGGTATGGCCCAGAGATTACAGCGTGCCGTAGATGCGGTCGCCGGCGTCGCCCAGGCCGGGAACGATGTAGGCAGCCTCGTTGAGATGGTCGTCGATAGCGCAGGTATAGATATGCACATCTGGGTCCTTCTCGGTCAGCGACTTGAGGCCCTCGGGGGCAGCGACGATGCACAGCATGCGGATGTCCTTGACACCGCGCTCGCGCAGGTAGCTGATGGCCATCTCGGCCGAACCGCCCGTGGCGAGCATGGGGTCGACGACCAGGCAGATGCGCTGGTCGATATCCTTGGGCATCTTGCAGTAATACTCATGCGGCTCATGGGTAACCTCGTCGCGTTCCATACCGATGTGGCCTACGCGAGCGGAGGGCACCAGGTCGAGAATGCCGTCGACCATGCCAAGGCCCGCACGCAGGATGGGCACGATGGCGAGTTTCTTGCCGGCGAGCTGTTTGAACGTGGCGGTAGTGATGGGGGTCTCGACTTCGACGTCTTCCATAGGCAGGTCGCGCATGGCCTCGTAGCCGTCAAAAAGCGCGAGTTCGCGCACGAGCTGGCGGAACTGGTTGGTGCCGGTGTTTTTGTCGCGCAGGATCGACAGCTTGTGCTGGACGAGCGGATGATCGACAAGCGTCACACGGGACGCATCGTAGGTGACGGTCATGGGTTGATTGCCCCTTTCGTTGCGGCCGCAAAACGGCCTTGCTGACAAGGCGCGCAGCAATGTTGCCGCCGCACGCCATGCATAAGTTTAGCGGTTTGTTGTATCGAGCAGCCCATCGCAGCCCTACTGTGCGGTACTGAGCGAGCGCTTGACTGCATCACGCCAGCCCGCAAGGTTTTGCTCGCGGCGCTCGGCGGACATGTGGGGAAGGAAGGTCCTAACGATCTGGGCATTTTGCTCCAGCTCTTCCAGGTCTTCCCAATAGCCGACGGCAAGACCCGCCAAGTACGCGGCACCGATTGCCGTGGTCTCCACCGTCTCGCATTGCAGCACGGGGATATCCAGCAGGTCGGCCTGGAATTGCATGATGAACTCGTTGCGCGAGGCACCGCCATCGACAGACAGGCGCTCGATCGAAAGCCCCACGTCCTGCTCCATGGCGCGCAGCACGTCGTAGCTCTGATATGCCATGGATTCGCAGGCGGCACGTACGATGGTCGCACGGCTCGAGGCGCCGGTCAGACCGCATACGATACCGCGGGCATGCGGGTCCCACCAGGGAGCACCCAAACCCGCAAAGGCGGGAACGAAGTAGCAGCCCTCGTTGTCGCTAATCGAAGCGGCAAGTTGTGCCGACTCGCTCACACTCGAGATGATGCCCATGTTGTTGCGAAGCCAGTTCATCGTTGAGCCGGCGGCAAAAATAGAGCCCTCGAGCGCATAGCTGACTTTGCCGTCCGCAGCGATACCGATGGTGGAGACCAGGCCATTCTTGGATTCGACGATCTCGTCGCCGGTGTTCATGAGCATAAAGCAGCCCGTGCCATAGGTGTTTTTGGTCTGGCCGGGACGGAAACAACAGTGGCCGAACAGCGATGCCTGCTGGTCACCCGCCACGCCCATGATGGGCGGCATGTTGGTCATGATGTCGCTCGCGACGCGGCCGTAGTCGCCCGAGCTCCAGCGAACCTCGGGCATCATGGAACGTGGAACGTCAAAGAGTGCCAGCAGGTCGTCGTCCCAATCGAGCGTATGGATATTAAAGAGTGCCGTGCGGCTGGCATTGGTGTAGTCGGTGGCAAAGACCTGGCCGCCGGTGAGGTTGTAGATGAGCCAGGTGTCGATGGTGCCAAACATGAGGTCGCCCGCCGCCGCGCTCTCGCGTGCGCCATCGACGTTGTCGAGAATCCACTGCACCTTGGAGGCCGAGAAATACGGGTCGAGCGTGAGTCCCGTGCGGGAGCGCACCAGCTCCTCGCAACCCTGTTCAACCAACGCGTCGATTGCCGGCGCGGTACGGCGGCACTGCCATACGATGGCGTTATAGATCGGCTGACCGCTCACGCGGTCCCAGACCACCGTGGTCTCGCGCTGGTTGGAGATGCCGATGGCGGCAATGCGGTCGGAGTGGATACCGCTCTTAAACTGGACTTCCATCATGACCGCGATCTGGCTGGCAAGGACCGTCATGGGGTCTTGCTCCACCCAGCCGGGACGCGGGAAGCTGGTTTTGACGCTGCGACGTGCCTGCGCGACGATGCATCCGTACTCGTCGACGATGGTCGCAAGTACCGAAGTGGTGCCGCAGTCGAGCGCCATGATGTAGGAACCGCCAAAGTTAAACGAGGCATCTTCCATGCCCAGGCTGCCCAGATTCAACGACATCGCTTACACCTTTCTATTGCATCGGGTCGGACAGGACCCGTTCGATCTCTGATGCGGGAAGTGCGCCTTGGCGCAGGATCTGGAGCCCGCCGCGCTGGAACGACACGATGGTCGAGGCGTCGCGACACGAGGTCTCACCGGCATCGACGGCAACATCGACCCCCTCCAGGATGCGACCCTCGACGGCGGCAAAGCTTGCCGGCGAGGGCGCGCCGTGCGTGTTGGCGCTCGTGCAGGCAAGGGGACTGCCGCAGGCGCGAATGAGCGCTTGGACCACGGGAGAGGCCGAAGCGCGCAGGGCCACGGTGTCGTCGGCAGCGCGCATAAAGGTCGGCACGCAGGGGGCTGCCTTAATCACGATAGTCAGGGCTCCCGGCCAGCATCGTCGCGCGAGCACACGAGCCTCTTCGGGGATGTCCACGCCATAGCAGTCGAGCGCTTCGACGCCATCGACCAGCCAAGCAACGGTTTGTGTGAGTTCACGTTGCTTGAGAGTGAAGATACGTCGATAGCCGGTGCCAAGCGCAGGGACTGCGGCACCGTTGACGGCAGCCTGCGGATCGCGCGGCCACGATGGGAATTCGCTTGTATCTTGGGGCACGGCGTCCGAGAAGGCGTTGACTGCCACGGCGACACCGTAGACGGTCTCGGTCGGGATCAAGGCCAGGCCGCCGCAGCCGAGCACCTCGGCCGTGCGCTCGACGGCAAGCCGATGCGGCTCGCGCGTTCCCTCGTATACCCGATAGACCGTCTGCATGTGTATGCCAGCCCCTTACGCTCCGGTGCAAGTTTGTTTACTGTGGGGCATTCTCGCACGAAACATTCAACCTATTTGCCCAGAGCGCATGTTGGTTTGGTGAGCGGCTCTAGTAGTCGGTGAAAGTGAGGGGGTTAATTGAAGATTTTTAGCGCGCAAGCGTAACGGTACGATCGGGAAACTCGATGCTTGCAACCAGTTTTCCGCCGAGGCTCTCTGCGTACCTGCTCAGCGTGTCGAGCCTCATCGAACCCAACTCCCCACGCTCGAGCTCGGATACACGTTTTTGAGAAACGCCCATCGACTGGGCGACCGACGCCTGTGTTAGATCTTTTAACCTGCGAATCTGAGCAAGCTTATAGGCTTCGATACGATCGCGAGTCCTCTCCTGCTCGGCGGTAATGGAGTCGCGTGTTATCCCGCGAGATTCCATATACTCATGCAGTTCCATCTCGATCGAGCCTCCTTACGTGGCGACGGTATATTTGCTCGGCCCTTGGAATGTTGATCGCATACCAACCGTTCCATTTTGCCCTTGACGATCCCGCTCGCGACTTATCACCCGCCAATAGCAATACCGCCTGGCGCTTGGGGTCAAAGGCGAAGAGGATGCGAATCACCTGCCCACCACACGACGTCACTCTCAGCTCCTTTAAATGATGAAGCTTCGAGCCCTTTACGCGGTCAACCAGCGGACGACCAAGGCTGGGACCTTCCTTCTCGAGCACCAAAAGGTCTGCATAAATCTGCTTCAGCGTAGCTTCATCCTGCTCATCAAGCCAAGGTTCAATGTAATCAAGCACGATACGGTACCGATGCAGCTGATTTGACATACCTTTCTCCTTCTATAGTAGAAGTTTTACGGTATATTGCAAGGACAAACTTGCGCAAATGTCTATTTATTCAGCTTAAATACGCTGTTTGGGCTCGGTGACGATGGCTCGAACGATGCGGGGACGATCGGTGAGGTCGTGGACGATACGCACGTCCGAAAGGCCTGCCTGGCGACAGAGCTCGGCCGCGGCATCGAGGGCGCCCTCGTAGAGCTCGCAGGCAAACAGGCCGCCGGCGCGCAGCATGTAAGGCGCCGCATTGAGCAGGCGGCGGAAGATGTCCAGGCCGTCGGCACCGCCCTCGAGCGCCAAGTTGGGCTCAAAGTCCTTGACCTCGTGCGGCAGCGAGCGCATGACGCCGGTCGGGATGTAGGGCGGGTTGGAAACGAGCACGTCGAAGGTGCCCCACTCTTCGCGGGGAATGGAGCTCACCAGGTTGGTGAGACTAAAGGCAACCTCATCTGCCGTGAGGCCGAGCGCGTCGCGGTTTTTGGTGGCCAGATCGATGGCGCGCGGCTCGATATCGGTGGCGGTGCAGGTAACGTGGCCGCGGCGCTCCCAGGCAAGGGAGAGCGAGATGCAACCCGTGCCGCAGCCGACCTCGAGAACGCGGGCGATACGGGGCTCGGCTGGGGCAGGCGCAGCGGCATCCTGAGCCGAAGCCGTCTCCTGGCCGGCACCCTCGATGGCGATGCCGTATTCGTCGAGCTCGGGCTCGGCGGCTTCCGCGGCTTCGGCTTCTGCTGCCTGCGCGGCGGCTTCCTCGGCCTCGCGGTCGGCCAGCTCCTCGGCATAGGCGCGGCTGCCCAATACGTCGCCGCCTAGCGCCGCCTCATCGGCGGCCGTCA
Organism: uncultured Collinsella sp.; assembly: GCA_900554325.1. Taxonomy (GTDB): domain Bacteria; phylum Actinomycetota; class Coriobacteriia; order Coriobacteriales; family Coriobacteriaceae; genus Collinsella. The sequence continues at coordinate 24 of USHA01000036.1, read as the reverse complement.
GGTTAGCGGCACGGCGCTCGGCAG
>USHA01000035.1 GCA_900554325.1 uncultured Collinsella sp. | reverse complement strand
GCCGGTTACGGTGTTTGTAAAACGCCGTAACCCTAAAGCTCCGTGACCTCAACGCTGTCGTAGACCTCGTCCCAGCGGTCCATGACCAGATGGCCGGTCTTGGGATCCAGGGCGTTGAGCTTGCCGCAGGTATTGGCGGTCTTGAGCACCGTGACATCGTCGGCACCAGCAGCAATGGCGTGCGCAAAGCCGGCGATGGTCGAGTCACCGGAACCAGTCGCGTTCACAGCCGCAATCGCGGGCGTCTTGGCGCGGAACGCGCGGCCCTCATGGAAGCCCACCGAACCGGCAGCGCCCATCGAAACGACAACCCAGGGAATACCGGCAAAGCGGTCATCGGCGGCAAGCGCCTCGCGCAGGGCATCGACATCATCGGTCGTAAAGGACGTACCCAGCAGGCCGTTAATCTCGGTCAGGTTGGGCTTTACGAGCTCAGGCTTAGCGTCGGACTCCAGCGCGGCCTCCAGCGATGCACCCGAGGTGTCGAGCAGCACCTTGGCGCCCGCCTCCTCGGCGATCTTGACGAGCTCGGCATAGTAGCCGGCATCGACCCCACGCGGCAGCGAACCCGAAAGCGTCACAACGTCCGCCTTCGCTGCAAGCTCGGCAAACTTGGCCGTAAAGGCCTCGAGCTCGGCCGGGGCGATCTGCGGACCGCTCTCCAAAAGCTCGGTCTGATTGCCCTCGTGCAGGATATTCAGGCAAATGCGCGTCTCACCGGCGATGGGCACAAAGTCGTTCTTGACGCCATCGGCATCCATAAGCTCAGCCATATAGGCACCCATGTGGCCGCCGAGCAGGCCGGTCGCGAGCACGTCGTCGCCCAGCTGCAGCAGCACACGGCTCACGTTGAGGCCCTTACCGCCAGCGGTCTTTTCGGGCGTCACGCGGTTAACGTCGTCGATGATCAGCTTGTCGAGTTGATAGCGCGTATCGATCGACGGGTTCATGGTAACGGTCAGAATCATATTGAACTCCTGTTCCGGGGCGGCATGACCCGCCCCAAACATACGATAACTCGTTAAAGGATCTCGATCTCAAAGCCGCGGGTAACGGTCTCCCCCGGCTTGGCAACCAGGCAGCCACGCTTGTGCTCCAGAATATCGTCCTCGTCGGAGCAGGTGGACAGGCCGCCCCACGGTTCAACAGCCACAAAGTCGCCCTCGGGCTTGCTCCACACAATCAGGTACGGCATATCGGGGAACGTCAGGCGCACGCCCTTGTCCTCAGTTTTCTTGGTCAGCGTAACCACGCGGCTCTCAAGCACGTCAAAGATGGTCTCCGCGAAGTCGAAGAGTTCGTGGGTCAGCGGCAGGTTCTGGTCGATCATGGGATTCTTGCTGCGATGCTCAACATCAATCAAGCCCGTCGAGGGAACGGCAGTACAGAGCTCAGCGGCCTCGCGCTGCTCAAAACGGAGCTCGTAGTCGTCATAGGACTCGCCCTCGTCGAGCGGGCACTTAAAGCCGGGGTGACCGCCCACAAAAAACGGCATGTCCTCGGTGCCCTCATTGATCACCTCGTACGAAACGGCCACCTTTTCCGAATCGATCGTGTAACGAGCAACGATCTTAAACGGATACGGGTACTGCTCGAGCAACTCGGCATGGTCGGCAGAGCTTAGGCTCAGCGCGACCATGTTGTCGCCCTGCTCCTCGAGCTTCCACTCCTGTTTGCGCGCAAAGCCGTGGCGGGCGAGCTTGACCTCGCGGCCGCCCATGGTCATTGCGCGACCGTCACGAAGACCGCCGCAGATCGGGAAGCAAATAGGTGCCTGGCCCGACCACACCGCCGGATCGCCCTGCCACAGATACTCGCGACCGTTGGCCGCAATAGAAGTGAACGACCCGCCCGCCGTGCTCAGTGCCACGCGGATAGAACCGTTATCAAGAACAAACTCCATAGGAGCCTTCCCTTTCTTACGACAGCCCACCAAGTCAATAGGGCTGATAGAAAACCGGCCCGCGCCCCATCACAGAAACGCGAGCCGTCAATTAAAAAGCTGCAGAATGCCGGGTACCGCCAAAACGAAGCACACAAGCTCAGCAAGCAAAAGTTTTATCAGAGCAGCTCGCCCGCCAGATGGCTTCGCAGCGTCGGCCGGTCTGGCGTTCGGTAGAACGCCGGAACCCCTTAGTCGTGATACTCGCCGCGGTCCCACTTCTCGAGGAACTCGTCAAAGAAGTGCGGGTCAGCCTGAGCCTCGGCGTCGGCCTTGTTGCAGGCATCGATCTTGGCGATCAGGGCGTCGTGCTCGGGAGTCTTCTCGTAGGGCTCCTCCAGGAAGGCAAGCATGATATCGGCCATCAGGAACTCGCCGGTGATCTTGCCGCCAAAGCCCACGATGTTGGCGTTGAGCTCGCGACGGGCATACAGGGCAGAGGTCATGTCGCGGACCAGGGCGCAACGGGCGCCGGGAACCTTGTTGACGGCGTTGGTGATGCCGATGCCGGTGCCGCACAGGGCCACGCCAAAGTCGGCCTTGCCGCTGGCAACGGCCTCGCCCACGGCCTTGCCGTAGATGGGATAGTGCGTACGGGTGTGGCTGTAGGTGCCGCAGTCGAGCACCTTGTAGCCAGCCTGCTCCAGGCGGTCGGCCAGATAGATCTTCTCGTCCGTAACGATATGGTCGCAACCGATTGCGATGGTCTTCTTCATCAGAACGTCCTTTCGTCTGAATTCACAAGTTGAGGTAGAAGTTCGAGTTCTCGGTGGCTCTCGTTAGGCCATCTTGTTGAGCATGTCGACACGGATCTGGTGACGGCCGCCGGCGTACTGGGCGCGCAGGAACTCGCGGGCGATCTTCTTGGCGACCTCGGTGCCCACAACGCCCGGGCCCATGGTGACCATGCGCGAGCCGTTGTGCTCGCGGGTCATGTAAGCGGAACGCTCGTCGGAAATGTTGGCGACGACCATGCCCTTGATCTTGACGGCGGCCATATAGGAGCCGACGCCGTACTTATCGAATGCGAAGCCCTGGGAATCCTTGTGCTCCAGCAGGTCCTTGGCAACGGCGGTCGCGGAATCGACAAAGTCCGCGGCAGGGGTCTCGGAATAGTCGACGACCTCGTGACCGTCGGCGATGAGCATCTCCTTGATGGACTCCTTCATCGACATACCGTCGGCATCGGAAGCGATTACAACCCTCATGACATCCTCCTTGAGAGATACGCAGGTGCGTAGTTTCTGTTTGGAAGTGTTGAATCGCGTTCAGGTCCGGGCATCTGAATGTGCGGTTCTTCACTGTTCTTGTTTATTTGAACACATTCGAACACTAACTGCAACAACTATTTGTTTATCTTTGTTCTTTTTTGAACAAATACCGTTCGCGGATGATTGCTGACCGTTTGGAATCGGGGAAAGCCCACCCTGCCACGTATTCAACAAACAAAAGGGCGGCCGAGAACGTGTCTCTGCCGCCCTTCGGCGGTATTCCCCGGTATATACAGCTGTTTTAGCTACTCGGACTGCCCGCCCTTTTTGGCGTGCTTGGACGGAGCGCTCAGAAAGCGACCCGTCAAATAGTTCGCCGGGCCGGAAATATCAATCTCCAGCAGGGTGTGCCCCAGCCACAAAAACGCCGCGAGCACCAGCAATGGAATCACGCACGAGGTCACGATCATCACGATGACGCCTTCGATAAGGTCGGTCACCTGCTGCACGATCTCGTCGGTCATCTGCTTGGCACCACTGGTTACCGACGTGACCAGGCTTGAGGCACCGTCGGCAAGCTGCTCAAGCACGTTCTTGGACTCTGTGGACTCGGTCTTTTTCTTGCTTGCTTTGGAGCTATCACTATTTGCCGTACCCGCAGCGTCGGCCGCCTTTTGCTCGGCCGCTTCGATGCTCACTCGATACGTTTCGTCGACCTTTTGCGACACCCATACGCTTGCAGGCACCAACGCCATGCCGATCGTGGCGACCACCAGCACGCGAGTCGCCACGCGGCGCAGGACGGCGCTCGTGCTCCAGCGCCCGTGAATGCCGAGCGACACCGCAAGGAGCACCAGCGCAAACGGGATCAGGATGCCCAGGCCAACCGACCACAAAATGGTCAGCAGGTATTTCTCGAGGTAGAGCACGGCAAGCACGATGCCCAAGTTACCCGAAAGCTGCGCGAGCTGCTCGGCAACCGGCGTTCCCGTATCGCCCGGCAGCGCAGTGATACCCGCAGATAGGGCGACGCACGAGGTCGTGAGCGCCAAAACATTGCCCTTCTTTTGATCGATGACCTCGATGGTGGAGTCCCAAGTCTTGGTATCGGCGAAATGCGGACGAGCTACAAAGCCCGACAGCAGCGCCAGTACCACGAGCGCAACGATAAAGCCAATCTGCAGCTTTTTGTTTGCGCACACGACATCGGACAGACTGGGCTGCAGCTCGGTTACCGTCGTGTGCTCGGTTATCTGGACAGGACGCCCATGAGCCATCTCGTGCGCGTCTCTTTTTTGTATTGACCCGTTATCCGGCATTTGGATACCTCCTCAGTCCGGGGCTTAATGCGAAAGGAAGTATACCCACCGAGCAAAAAACGAACGGGAAGACGAACAGAGCGCACCAAGACTGTCCCCAATGACTATCTCCGGATGAGTTGCGGTGGAATAGGGATTGTTTTGCGCCCGTCGGCCCCTATTCAGTCCCTATTTCACCGCAACTTGGAGGAGGACAGAAAAAGCCCTGCCGCGGGTAGCGGCAGAGCTTTTGGAAGGGGACTTGGTTGTGAGGGCTCGTTAGGCGAGCTTGGCCTCGAGCTCGGCGATGCGCTTGTAGGCATCGATGGTAAAGCGGGCCTGCTTCTCCAGGATCATAGTGGTCATGAGAGTGTCCTGAGCGTGAGCCATGATGAAGGTCATCTCCATCTCGCCACCGCCGGCCTCCTGCGAAAGCAGCTTGGTCTGCGTGTCGTGGGCGCCGATAAGTGCATCGCTGGCATCCTTGTGCAGCTGTTCGGCCTTCTCAAAATCGCCCTCGCGAGCAGCATCGAGCGCTGCAAGCAGATCGGTCTGGGCGTCACCTGCGTATGCGACAATCTCGAATCCAACCATCGAGATTTCTTCTTTGGTTGCCATATTGCGTTCCTTTCACATATGAACCAATGGAGAGCATCGCGTCCGGGCATACGCGCTGCGTTCTGTATGACAGAAACATTAACATTCAAACAAAAAAGAACAGCGCAAAACGTGATTTCGAGCTATGAACGGTCGCTTTTCGCCCGTGAACGGTTTTTAAACCAATCTGAACAATATCGAACACAATTAGCGGCAACCCAAACAGACCTGCGCCCCTAGCGTACATCGCGCACCGTATCGCCCTCGACGAGCACGCCCGGAAACAGCATGTGCTCCACACCGGGCGCAACGCCCTCGGCGCCGGCAATCTTGTCGACCGCCCACATGCCGACGCGCTTGTTGTCAAAGCGCACCGTGGTCAGGCGACGGTCGGGCACGATATCGCCCAGGCTGTCATCAACACCCACCACACTCACGTCCTCGGGCACGCGCTTTCCGCGCGACTCGAGCCCGCGAATGCAGCCGTAGGCCATGGCGTCGTTGGAAGCATAAATGGCCGTACAGGTCGGATCATCCGCCAGGGCCTGACCTGCGGCATATCCGCTCTGCGCCGTCCAATCGCCACGGATAAGTCGCGGTGGCTCAATGCCATGCGCGCGCAATGTCTCGCGCCAGCCTTCCTCGCGCCGCATGCCCGAAAGCGAGCGCTCGGGACACGAGATAAAGTGCACGGTCTTGTGCCCCCGCTCCAGCAAGTACTCGACCACCTGGCGCGAGCAATCGAACTGGTCGTTATCGACCGTTGAACAGAGCGGGTGCTCCAACATCGTAACGAGCACCGTCTGCATGCCGGGCAGCGGCTCAAAAGTGCCAAAGTCTGCCGGCATGCGATTCATGATCACAACCATACCGTCCACTGGCAGTGCGCTCATGCGCGACGATGCGCTCTCGAGGGTATACGGATGCCCGTCTACTTTAGTGAGGGTGATGGCATAGCCGTGCTTATCGGCCGCGGCGGCAAAGCCCTCCATACGGTCGAGATTGCCGGTGCCGGTAATGTTGAACATGGCGACGCCGACGGTCTTAAACTTACCGCGGCGCAGCGATCGACCGGCAAAATTGGGGCGATACCCCAGCTCGCGCATGGCGGCACGCACGCGTTCCTTGGTCTCGGGGCGCACGCTGGGCGAATCGTGCACGGTGCGCGAGACCGTCTGCTCCGAGACGCCCGCGAGGCGCGCTACGTCTTTGACGGATACCGATTTTTTAACAGCGGCCATAGGTCGATCTTTCTATGTCAACGATGCCATTGGTGGCACCTTGCGCAGTCATTTTTAACGCCTTCAAGTATATCCAACGCCTCCCCCACCATACGCTCACCACCCAAAACCTACCGTTCACCGACATTTTTGCTTCCCCGAACGGCTTTTGTCGCCCAAATGTTAACGTTGCCATTGTGCAAACACAGAGCCACCGGGCGGCTCAAACGTTTACGCGCAAGGAATCGACGGTCCACAGGCACAGGGGCCATCGGTTCGCGTCTTATTTTGTGTCGCAAAATGGCAACGTCAACATTTTGGCAACCAAACGTCAAAAGCTACCATCGTTGCCAACCCACCGACTCTTAGGAGCTTTGCATGGAGCAACTCATCGCCATCATCGAAAAGGGGCAGCCCTTTTTCAACGCGATCGCCCGCAACAAGTACCTCAAGGCGATCCGCGACGGTTTTATCTCCGTCATCCCCATCATCATCTTCTCGTCCATCTTCTGCCTGGTAGCCTCGGTTCCCAATATCTGGGGTTTCTACTGGCCCGATGACATCAACAACGCCCTGTGGAAGTGCTACAACTACTCCATGGGCATCCTGGCCATCGCCTGTGCCGCCACCACGGCCAAGCACTTCGCCGACGCTCAGAACCGCGATCTGCCCAAGAACAACCAGATCAACTTCATCTCGTGCATGTGCGCGGCCATCATCGGCTTCTTGCTCCTTTCGAGCGACACGATCGCCACGGACGCTGCCAGCGGCTTCAACACCACCTACCTTGGTTCCAAAGGCCTGCTGACCGCCTTTATCGCTGCGTTTGTGACCGGCATCATCTACAAGTTCTTCATTAAGCGCAACATCACCGTCAAGATGCCCGAGCAGGTTCCGCCCAACATCTCGCAGACCTTTAAGGACATCATCCCCTTCTCCGTCTGCATCACCGTCTTTTGGGTCTTTGACATCGCCTTCCGCGCTGCTTTTGGCTTCTGCTTTGCCCAAGGCGTCATCCAGGTGTTCCAGCCCCTGTTCACCGCTGCCGACGGCTACATCGGCCTCGCTGTGATCTACGGCGCTATGAGCCTGTTCTGGTTCGTCGGCGTCCACGGCCCCTCGATCGTCGAGCCCGCCATCGCCGCCGCCCTCGTTGCCAACATGACCGACAACCTGGCTGCGTTCCAGGCCGGCCAGCACGCTTCCGCTGTCCTGACCCAGGGTGCCCAGTACTTCGTCGTCTGCATGGGCGGCACCGGCGCCACGCTCGTCCTGGTCTTTATGTTCTGCTTCCTGGCCAAGTCTCAGGAGATGCGCGCCGTCGGTAAGGCCGCCATCGTCCCCGTCTGCTTTGCCGTCAACGAGCCGCTGCTGTTCGCCGCGCCCATCGTGCTCAACCCCGTCTTCTTTGTCCCGTTTGTCTTTGCCCCGATCGCCAACATCTGGATCCTCAAGATCTTTATCGACTTCTTGGGCATGAACGGCTTTATGTACACCCTGCCTTGGACCGTCCCCGGCCCCATCGGCACCATCATGGGCCTGGGCTTCCAGCCGCTCGCTTTTGTGATGCTCGCCCTTATCCTGGTCGTCGACTTCGTTCTGTACTACCCGTTCTTCCGTGCCTATGACGCCCAGAAGTGCGCCGAGGAGGCCGAGATCTCCCAGGAGGAGCTCGCCGCCAAGAACGCCGAGAAGGCCGCCAAGCTCAACGATGCCTTCCAGGGCAAGGCTGACGCCAAGAGCGTTGCCGCCGGCGCTGCTGCCGAGGCCGTGAAGGCCGACTCCCCCGCCGCTTCCGCAGCACCCGCTGCCGAGACAACGACCGCCAGCGACCTCAACGGCAAGCGCGTGCTCGTGCTCTGCCAGGGCGGCGGAACCTCGGGCCTGCTCGCCAACGCGCTGGCCAAGGCCGCCAAGGAGCGCGGCATTAACCTCGAGACCGCTGCCGAGGCCTATGGCAACCACGTGGACATGCTCCCCGACTTTGACCTGGTCGTCCTGGCCCCGCAGGCCGCAAGCTACCTGGCCGACCTGCAGAAGGACTGTGAGCGCGTGGGCAACAAGTGCGTCGCCTGCCGTGGCAAGCAGTACATCGAGCTCTCCCAGAACGGCGACAAGTCTCTCGCCTTCGTGAGTGAGCAACTTTCGAAGTAAGTAACGCCCAGGGCCAGCCGACCATCCAAGACCGGCTGGCCCTTCGATTTAGACGATTGGATCATCATGTCCGTTAATCCTGCTAGCGTCACCAACCCGCCCGCGCAGTTTCCCGAGGACTTTGTCTTTGGCGGCGCCACCGCTGCCTACCAGGTAGAGGGCGAGACCCGCACTCACGGTAAGGGCAAGGTTGCCTGGGACGACTTTCTGGAGGCCCAGGGGCGCTTCTCCCCCGATCCCGCTTCGGACTTCTACAACCAGTACCCCGTCGACCTGGAGCTGTGCGAGGAGTTCGGCATCAACGGCATTCGTCTCTCCATCGCCTGGAGCCGCATCTTCCCCAACGGCACCGGCGAAATCAACCCCGAGGGCGTCCAGTTCTACCACGATCTCTTCGCCGAGTGCCACAAGCACCACGTTGAGCCGTTTGTCACGCTGCATCACTTCGATACGCCGCTTCCCCTCTTTGAGAAGGGCGACTTCCTCAACCGCGAGACCATCGACGCCTTTGTGGACTTTGCCACCTTCTGCTTTAAGGAGTACGCCGACCAGGTGACCTACTGGTTCACCTTTAACGAGATCTGGGCCGACGCCTCCAACACCTACATCGAGGGCACCTTCCCCGGTGGCGTCAAGGCGCATCTGGCCGAGGCCTTCCAGTGCGAGCACAACATGATGCTCGCCCACGCCAAGGCAGTACTGGCCTTCCACAACGGCGGTTTTAAGGGCAAGATCGGCGTCATTCAGTCGCTGGAGTTTAAGTATCCGCTCAACGAGAACGACCCCGCCGACATCAAAGCCGCCAACAACGAGCACGTGCTGCAAAACCAGTTCTTGCTCGACGCCACCTTCCGCGGCGACTATGCCCCCGACACCCTCGAGTGCGCCAACCGCCTGGCTGCCGTCTCAGGCGGCACCATCGAGATCCTGGACGAGGACCTCGAGATTATGCGCGAGGCCGCACTCTACAACGACTACCTGGGCGTTAACAACTACCAGTGCCGTTTCTTGAAGGCTTACGATGGCGAGAACGACCTGCACCACAACGGTACGGGCGAGAAGGGCACCGGCCGCTGGCGCGTTAAGGGTATTGGCGAGCATGTGAACAAGCCTGGTATCCCCACCACCGACTGGGACTGGATCATCTATCCCGAGGGCCTGTTCGATCTGCTCGTCTACATTAAGCAGCGCTACCCCAACTACAAGCAGATCTTCATCACCGAGAACGGCATGGGCTACAAGGACCCCTACAAGGACGGTTTTGTGGACGACCAGCCGCGCATCGACTACATCGAGCAGCACCTGCGCTGGTTGCTCAAGGCCATGGAGGTGGGCGTCAACGTGGGCGGCTACTTCCTGTGGAGCCTGCAGGATCAGTTCTCCTGGACCAATGGCTACAACAAGCGTTACGGCTTCTTCTACGTTGACTTTGAAACCCAGAAGCGCACGCCCAAGGCAAGCGCATACTGGTATAAGCACGTGGCACAGACCCGTCGTCTGGACTAGCGGCTTGCGACAAGCGGTTGGCGGAATTGCACCGCCCACATAACCTGTCCCCATTTCTCAGCCGGGGGCGGCACGTCACACGGCGCGCCGCCCCCGGCCTTTTTGGGCGGTTCGGGGTCCGTTTGTCTCAATCTGTAACATCTAGCCGAGTTTTTGGGTCCTAGCTGTTACAGATTGAGACGAACAGGATTGCTCTTTCCGAAGAATCTAAATCTGTAACACGTAGCCCGCTTTTGACCGTCTACCTGTTACAAATCGAGACAGACGGAGTAGGACCTAACCCCGTATGTCCCTAACAGTCGAGCGTTCGACCAGCGTGCTCGGCACATGAATCGCCTCGATAGACGAGCTCTCTCCAATCGCCGCCTCAAACGCAAGCTTACCGACACCGCGCAAATCAAATCGCAGCGTCGTCAGCCGATTGTGAGGAACAAGTCCCTCGAGTGCGTCGTCGATACCAACCACGCTCACGTCGTCGGGCACGGACAGGCCCGCGTTCTCGAGCGCGGCGATAACGCCCAGCGCCATCTGGTCATTTGCCGCAAGCACGGCAGTCGGCGTCTGCGACCCGCCGGCAAGCACCTCGGCCGCAATCCGCTCGCCCATGGCGTACCCACTGTCCGCACTCCAATCGCCACGCAGCATCGGAGCGGCATCGACATGAGCACGACCCAGCGTATCGCGCCAACCGGCCTCACGAAAACGCGAGGAAATCGAGTTTTCCGGACCCGCCACAAACCGCATATTCGAGTGACCATGTTCCAGCAGATAATTGGTCAACAGCTCGCACGAACCATACTGGTCGGAGTCGATCGTCGTGCAGCGCGGATGCGCATACATGGACAGGATGACCGTTCGCACTCCCGGCTGGGGAACAAACTCCTCAAAATCGGGAGCCATGCGGTTCATGTTGAGAATCATGCCGTCGACGGGTCGCTCGACCATGCGGCGCGAGGCATCGGCAAGTGCATAGGGCTTGTCGCCGCCCATCTCGATCATAGTGACGGCAAAATCATGCTCGCGCGCCGCTTGCATGATACCCTCGAGCGTCGCCAGGTTACCGACACGTGTGATGTTGTACATGCACAGGCCAATAGAACGATACGACCCGCCGCGCAACGCCGCTCCAGCAAAATTGGGACGAAAGCCCAGCTCTTCCATGGCGGCCAGCACACGCTTGCGCGTCTTTTCCGTCACGTTGGGCATACCGTTGACCACGCGAGACACAGTCTGGCGGCTCACGCCAGCGAGCGCCGCAACCTCTGCCGCGCTCGCCGAACGACCATTCCTTGTCTGCTGATCCATGCCTTCCACGCTAACCTGCTTCCCAACTATTCCCCGCGCCCATGGCACATCGTACATACATTGATAACGTGCTCATGATACCCGAGCCATATACCACAACATGAAAACTTCTGTCAATCAAAACCGCTTACCGAACAAATACAACCGTTCGCAGCTGTTTGAAGTTGTTTTGTTTCTATACATCCCAGCCGGATGTTAACGTGCTCATTGTCAAATGTTCACGTGCTCATTTTGGTTCTAATCATTTTAAGATAGTGTTTATCGGGCTTTTTCACCGCTGAACGCTAACCAGGGAGCCTCCTGAGCGCAAACGCACAATATCGAACAGCGAGACGAGAGGATGTATGCATATGTCTTTGCTAAACCGCGTACAGCAGCTGCCGAAGGGCTTTGTTTGGGGCGCCGCAACCGCCGCGTACCAAACGGAAGGTTCCACGAAGGTGGCAGGCAAGGGTAAGACCATGTGGGACGATTACCTTGTCGCCCAGGGTCGCTTTTTGCCCGACCCGGCCAGTGATTTCTACAACCGCTACGAGGAGGATATCCGCCTTTCTGCCGAGCATGGACTCAACGCCATTCGTGTGTCCATCGCCTGGACCCGCATCTTCCCCAACGGCGACGATGCCGAACCCCTCGCCGAGGGCGTTAAGCACTACCACGAGCTGTTCGCCTGCTGCAAAAAGTATGGCGTCGAGCCCTATGTGTCCCTGCATCACTTTGACTCCCCCGCCGCCCTGTTCAACCAGGGCGACTGGCTCAACCGCAAGACCGTCGACGCCTATGTGCGCTATGCCGAGTTCTGCTTCCGCGAGTTCCGCGAGGTCAAGAATTGGTTCACCATCAACGAGCTCATCAGCCTCTCGCACTCCCAATACATCCAAGGCAACTTCCCGCCCAACCATCACTTTGATGTGACGAGCGGCATCCAGAGCCAGCACAACGAGCTCGTTGCCCACGCCCGCGCCGTCAACCTGTATAAGGATCTTGACGAGACCGAGCACCTGGGCGGACGCATTGGCATGGTCAACGTCCTGACGCCGGCATATCCTGCCACCGACTCGCCCGCCGACCAGCACGCCGCCGACCTGTACAACGCCTTCTACACCGACTTCATCATGGACGGCGCCTTCCTGGGTCACTACTCCGCGCGCACCCTCTCACTCATCAACGAGATTCTGCGTGCCAACAACGCCACACTTACGGTTGAGGACAGCGACATGGAGGAGCTCGCCAAGGCGGCGCCCCGCAACGATATGTTCGGCCTCAACTACTATCAGTCGGCGTTTATCGCCGCCTACGATGGCGAGTCCACCAACAGCTTTAACGGCACCGGAGACAAGGGCACCTCGTGCTTTAAGTTTAAGGGCGTCGGGCAGCAGGTCGATATGCCGGGTATCCCCACCACCGACTGGGATTGGCTCATCTACCCGCAAGGCCTCTACGACACGCTCAAGCACATCAGCGCCACCTATCCCAACCTCCCCGTCATCTATATCACCGAAAACGGCCTGGGCCACAAGGACCCCGAGCCCGACGCAAACGGCATCGTCGCCGATCCCGAGCGCATCGACTTTGTCGACCAGCACATGGAGAAGGTGCTCCAGGCGCGCGCCGAGGGCGTCGACGTCCAGGGCTACTTTATCTGGAGCCTGCAGGACCAGTTCTCGTGGGCCAATGGCTATAACAAGCGCTACGGCCTGTTCTACATCGACTTCGACACGCAAAAACGCTACATCAAGCAGTCGGCACTCTGGTACAAGGAGCTCGCCGACACTATGGCGGACGCGCAGTAGCGCATCGCCTCGCTTTCCCCCGAGAAGGGAGCGGCCCTATGCGATACAAACCCAGCCGCTCCCCTCTCTCCCCCTGGGACCGACCCGCCTGCACCCGGGCTTTTAGCAAGCGGGAGACCATATAGGTTTTCAACGTCCATGCCATTAAGATTTCATGCAAAGAGGAGCGTGAACTATGGAATCGATCGTTAAGTTCTTGGAGAAAGGTCAGCCGTACTTCGACAAGGTCTCTAAGAACATCTACCTTCAGGCCATTAAAGACGGCTTTTTGGCAGCAATGCCCATCATCCTGTCTTCTTCTGTCTTCCTGCTTATTTCGACCCTGCCGGGCGTTGTCGCCACGGTCGGCGGCTTTACGCTGCCCGACTGGTGGAACGTCGACGTCGTGAACTTCTGCAACAAGGTTTACAACTTCACGATGGGCGTCGTGGGCATCATGGTCGCCGGCACCACCGCAAGCGCGCTGACCGGCTCCAAGAACCGCCGCATGCCTGCCGGCAAGGCCATCAACGCCACGAGCACCATGGTCGCCGCCATGTGCGCTATGCTCATCTTGGCCGTTACCCAGACGAGTGCCAAGATCGACGGCGCCGATGTCTCGGTGTTCTTTACCGACAACATGGGCACCAAGGGCCTGCTGAGCTCCTTTGTCGCCGCATTTGCCACGGTCAACATCTATGCCTTCTGCATTAAGCGAGACATCACCATCAAGCTGCCCAAAGAAGTCCCCGGCGCCATCGCCCAGAACTTCCGCGACATCTTCGCCTTCAGCTTCTCCATCCTGTTTGTCGCCGTCATCGACGTTATCTGCCGCACCTGCTTGGCCGTCCCGTTTGCCAACGTCATCTCCACGCTGGTGAGCCCGCTGTTCGCCGCTGCCGATTCCTACGCCGGCCTCGCCCTCATCTGGTTCATGATCCCGCTGTTCTGGTTCATGGGCATCCACGGCCCCTCGGTCGTTAAGCCTGCCCTCAACGCCGCGCTGTTTGGCAACATCACCACCAACCTCGCCACGCTGCAGGCCGGCGGTCACCCCGCCCTCGCCCTGACCGAGAACTTCGGTAACTACATCGGCGAACTCGGCGGCACCGGCGCCACGTTCATTGTCCCGATCATCTTCCTGCTCTTTATGCGCTCCAAGCAGCTCAAGGCCGTCGGCAAAGCCTCTGTCGTACCCGTGATGTTCGCCGTCAACGAGCCGCTGCTGTTCGCCGCGCCCATCATCCTCAACCCGTACTTCCTGATCCCGTTCCTGTTTGCCCCCGTGGCCAACGTCCTCATTGGTAAGTTCTTCATCGACTTTTTGGGCATGAACGGCTTTATCTATGCCATGCCGTGGGCACTCCCCGGACCGATCGGCACCTTCATCGACACCAACTTCCAGCCGATCTCTCTGGTCCTGGTTGTCGTCCTGCTGGTCGTTGACTTCTTGATCTACTACCCGTTCTGCAAGGCCTACGACAACGTCCTGTGCAAGCAGGAGGCCGAGACCCTGGCCGAAGAAGAGGCCGAGGAGACCAAGGCCGTCAAGACCGCTGCCGCCCCCGCCGTTGAGGCTCCTGTTGTCGAAACCGCTTCTGCCACCGAGGCCTCCGCAGCTCCGTCCGCCCTTAAGGGCAAGGATCTGAGGGTTCTGGTTCTGTGCGCTGGCGCCGGCACCTCTGCACTGCTCGCCAACGCGCTTAAGGAAGGCGCCGACGAGCTGGGCATCGACATTACCGCCAACGCCGGTGCCTACGGCAGCCACTACGCCATCATGGACCAGTACAACGTCATCGTCCTGGCTCCGCAGGTTCGCACCTATTACAACGAGATGAAGGCCGACACCGACCGCCTGGGCATCACGCTGCTGTCGCCCAAGGGCAAACAGTACATCGACCTCACTAAGGATCCCAAGGGTGCCGTCGCCTGGATCGAGGAAAACCTCGAGGCATAAGACGCTGACACCACCTGCCGCTTGCAGACAATAAATGGCCCGTGCATCGATGTGTGATGCGCGGGCCATTTTGTTTAGACCGCACCCGTCCTCCTGTTCATCTCAATCTGTAACATCTAGCCGAGTTTTTGGGTCCCAGCTGTTACGGATCGAGGTGAACGCACAGGCCAAGCCAAAAATCTCGATCTGTAACATGTAGACCGCTTTTGACCGCTTAGATGTTACAGATCGAGACAAACAGATGGGTCAATCCAATCAATCTAGATCTGTAACACCTGGCTGGTCATTTCACTCCTAACTGTTACAGATCGAGACAAACGGAATAAGCCGGGCCGAATTGTCTAAATCTGTAACATCTAGCCGAGTTTTCGGGTCCCACCTGTTACAGATTTAGACGAGCAGGCCGAGCACGTCTACGCCCGCAGATCCCTTACGCTGGAACGCTCGACCAACACGCCCGAGACGAGCGTACGGCTTCTGGAGCTCGGGGCTTCCAGACCTGCGACGACCTCGTTAAGCGCACGGATGCCCAGTTCGCGGTGGCGAAACTTCACCGACGTCAGAATCGAGTTGGGAATCGTCTTGTAGAGCTCATCGTCGAAGCCGATCACGGACACGTCGTCGGGCACATTGAGCCCTTTGTCACGTAGAGCCATCATCACGCCGTTTGCCATGCAGTCGTTAGCAGCGAGGACCGCCGTGCAATCGGGCTTATCGGCAAGCACAAGGCCCGCGGCATAGCCACTATCCGCATTCCAATCGCCTTGCAGAGGCTCGGGCGGCTCAATGCCACGTGCCTCGAGTGCCGCTCGCCAACCTTTCATACGGCACTGGCTCGACAGTGACTCTTTCTTACCAGAGACGAAGTACACGTTCTTGTGCCCGTGGTTCAAGAAGTACTCGCACGCCATGCGCGCGCCGCCCTCTTGGTCGTCACTGACGGTAGAGCAGGTAGGATGTTCCATCGGTGTGATAATCACCGTCTTGAGGTCTTTCGGCGCCTCAAAGGTATCAAAGTCATCGACCATCTGGCGCAGGTTGAAAATCATGCCGTCGACGGGGAGCTGCGACATCCTACGCGCCGCTTCGGCAAGGGTCATCTTCTCCCCCGCCCGCTTTTTGATCATCGTAAGAGCAAAGCCTCGCTCTTCGGCGGCATCGGCGATACCGTCGATCATGTCCACGGCACCGCCCGACAAGTGGAACAGCACGACGCCGATGCACCCGTAACGGCCCAACTTGAGCGAACGCGCGGCAAAGTTGGCTCGAAACCCGAGCGCCTCCATGGCCGAATGAACCTTATCGCGTGTCGACTCTCGCACGCTATCGGGCTCGTTGATCACACGCGAAACCGTCTTGAGAGAAACACCCGCGGCAACTGCCACATCGTTCATCGAGACATTTTTCTTGTCCATCGTTGCCACTGCTTCTCCGCTCGGTTCTCTATCGCTTGTTTTTTGTGTTCTAGCATATACTACCTGCCTGACTGATAAATCAACCGTTTACCGGACAATATCGACCACTCACCCGTATATCCTTGTTGCTCTTCCAAAAATGTCTTACGTTGTCATTAACGAAATGACAACGTTGTCATTTCGCAATGCCTTCCTTAAACAGGAAGGTTTCCGGGCAGTCCTGACCATCCATCGACGACCAGTTCCATCCACATGCATCGCGCATCAAGTAGCAAAGGAGCTTTATGGACGCCATCGTAAAGATGCTCGAAAAGCATCAGCCGTTCTTTGAGAAGATCTCGAGGAACATCTACCTCCAGGCTATTAAGGACGGATTCCTTGGGTGCATGCCCATCGTCCTCACCTCTTCGATCTTTCTGCTGATCGCCACGCTTCCCGGCGTGGTCGGCATCACGCTGCCCCAGCCGCTCATCGACTGGTGCAACAAGCTGTACAACTTCACCATGGGTGTCATGGGCATCATGGTTGCCGGCACCACCGCCAAGAACTTCACGGCATCCATGAACCGTCGCATGCCCGCCGGCAAGGTGCTCAACGACGGCTCCACCATGGTGGCCGCCCAGTGCAGCATGCTGCTGCTCGCTGTTACGCAGTTCACCACCAAGTTCAACGGCTCCGAGCTTTCGGTCTTCGATTGCACCAGCATGGGTACGCGCGGTCTGTTCTCGGCCTATATCGCCGCGTTCATTACCGTGTGGGTCTACAAATTCTGCGTCTCGCGCGATCTGACCATTAAGCTGCCCAAGGAGGTTCCGGGCGCCATCGCTCAGAACTTCCGCGACATCATCCCCTTTGGCGGCGCCGTCATCATCTGCGGCATTATCGATGTCGTCGTGCGCAACCTCATGGGCGTTCCGTTCTCCGAGCTGCTTATCAAACTGCTCTCCCCGCTCTTTACCGCTGCAGAAACCTATCCTGGCCTTATCCTTATCCAGGCAGCCACCGCGTTCTTCTGGTTCATCGGCGTCCACGGCCCCTCGATCGTCCAGCCGGGCATCGACCCCATCCGTCTTGCCAACCAGGCCGAGAACCTGCAGGTTCTGCTGGCCGGTGGTCACCCCGCCCATTCCCTCACCTTCAACATGTCGCTCGTGGGTGAGTTCGGCGGCACCGGCGCCACGTTCATCGTGCCGCTTCTGCTGATTCTCTTTATGAAGTCCAAGCAGCTCAAAGCCGTCGGTAAGGCCTCGATTGTTCCTGTTGCCTTCGCTGTCAACGAACCGCTGCTCTTTGGCGCGCCGATGATCCTTAACCCCTACATGCTCATCCCCTTTGTTGCCGCCGGTTGCGTCAACGTGAGTGTTGCCAAGTTCTTTATCGATAACGTGGGCATGAACGGCTTCTCCTTCGTGGTGCCTTGGGCTACCCCTGCCCCCATCGGCATCTTCATCACCACGAACTTCCAGCTTATCGCCCTGGTATTTGTCGCGATTATCATCTTGCTGGACGCCATCATCTACCTGCCGTTCTTGAAGGCATACGATAAGCTGCTCTGCGACCAGGAGGCCGAGCGCGCCGCCGAGCTGGGTCTCGAGTCCGATGGTGCTGCCACCATCGCCGCCAACGCCTCTGCGCCCGCTATCGAGCAGACTACCGTCTCCGTCGAGCCGACCGCCGCTGCCGCCGACAGCAAGCCTGTCGCCGATCAGCCCGAGCCCGCCGCCGACGCATCCGCTAAGAAAGATGTCGACGGTCTGAAGGTCCTCGTCCTGTGCGCCGGCGCCGGCACCTCTGCCATGCTTGCCAACGCCATCAAGGAAGGTGCTGCGCAGACCGGAGAGAACATCGCTTCCTCCGCAGGCGCCTATGGCCAGCATACTGCCATCATGGATCAGTACGACGTCATCGTGCTCGCCCCGCAGGTTCGTAGCTACTACAACGACATGAAGGCCGACACCGATCGTCTGGGCATTAAGCTGCTCGCTCCCCGCGGCAAGGAATATATCGACCTTACCCGCGACCCCGCCGGCGCCATCAAGTGGCTCCGCGAGAACCTCGACTAGTTTCCTCCCTCTGTTGGTGCCCGGATCCCCAGTTCGGGCACCCTCCCTATTCGTATCCCACAGAAAGGATGACTCATGACCAACCCCATGCAGTTCCCCGACGGCTTTGTGTTTGGCGGCGCCACCGCTGCTTACCAGGTTGAGGGCGAGACCCGTACGCACGGCAAGGGCAAAGTGCCCTGGGACGATTTCCTGGCTGCTCAGGGTCGCTTCTCCCCCGATCCCGCAAGCGATTTCTACAACAAGTACCCGGTCGATATCGACCTGTGCCAGCGCTTCGGCATCAACGGTATCCGTGTCTCCATCGCTTGGAGCCGCATCTTCCCCAGCGGCACTGGTGAGATTAACCCCGAGGGTGTTGCCTTCTATCACGAGCTCTTTGCCACCTGCAATAAAGCCGGCGTTATCCCCTATGTCACGCTCGATCACTTCGATACGCCCGAGGCCTTTTACCAGAACGGCGGCGAGGGCTTCCTGACGCGCACGACGATCGACGCCTTTGTCGAGTACGCCAAGTTCTGCTTTGCCGAGTTCACCGAGGTCAAGCACTGGTTTACCTTTAACGAGATTCCCGCGACCGCCGAGGGCAGCTTTATCGTCGGCAACTGGCCGCACGGCGAGAAGTATCGCCTGGACAAGGCCTTCCAGCTCATGCACAACATGATGGTGGCCCACGCCAAGGCTGTTGTCGCCTTCCATGAGGGCGGCTTTGAGGGCGAGATCGGCATTGTCCAGAACCTGGAGCCCAAGTATCCCCTCGATCCCAACAGCGCTGCCGACTGCGAGGCCGCCCGCATGGCCGATGTCATCAACAACCGCTGGGTGCTCGACGCCACTTTCCGCGGCCACTATGCAGCCGACACCATGGAAGCCGCAACCAAGCTGGCCCATATCGCCGGCGGCGAGCTCGACGTCCGTGACAAGGACATCGCC
Organism: uncultured Collinsella sp.; assembly: GCA_900554325.1. GTDB lineage: Bacteria > Actinomycetota > Coriobacteriia > Coriobacteriales > Coriobacteriaceae > Collinsella. Next base: position 685 of record USHA01000035.1, on the reverse strand, counting down.
GCGCTGACCGCCGCGCTCCCCTACAACGATTGCCTGGGCGTCAACACCTACAAGTGCCAGTTCCTGCGTGCTGCCGAGGGCGAAAACGACATCAACCACAATGGCACCGGCGACAAGGGATCCTCGCGCTGGTTCCTCAAGGGCGTGGGCGAGTCATGCGTGCGCGAAGGCGTACCCACCACCGATTGGGACTGGATTATCTATCCCGAGGGCCTGTACGACCTGCTGCTGCGCATTAAGAACGATTACCCCAACTACAAGAAGATCTACATCACCGAGAACGGCATGGGCTATAAGGACGACTTTGAGGACGGCTTTATTGACGACGCCCCTCGTATCGATTACATGCGTCAGCATCTCGCATGGATCCTCAAGGCAATCGACGGCGGCGTAAACGTTGACGGTTACTTTGTGTGGTCGCTGCAGGACCAGTTCTCCTGGACCAACGGCTACAACAAGCGCTACGGCCTGTTCTACATCGACTTTGAGACCCAGAAGCGCTATCCCAAGGCGAGCGCGTACTGGTACAAGAACGTCTCGGAGACCGGCCTGCTTATGGCCTAACTTTTGCCGCATACCCCCTGTCGGCCGCATACGAATCCCTCCACGGGTTCGCATGCGGCCTTTTTGTTTGGCTCTGTTAGACCAACATTGACATATAGGTGATGCCACGGTGGTATAATAG